>NZ_JASCQJ010000024.1:0-51905 GCF_033043255.1 Clostridium lamae
CAATTTAAAATAGAAATTATAATAGGTACAACAGTACTAAAATTCTCAAATCCATATAATGGTCCAAAACAAATTATTATGAATGGTATAATTAGTGAACCATAAATATCTAATTTTACTATAATTATAAATAATATTATTACTATAAAATCAAATATCCAAAATCCTAAAAATATCTTTAATAACTTCTTACTCTTAATTTTATATGCAAAAAATATAATTAAAAACCAGATTAATAAATAAGCTAGTGATACTACTATATTTTTAAGCTTTACTGGTCCTCCCATTAAAAGTTCATTAAAATTTAAGCATATAGAAATAACTATATTCAATATCCCTACAATAAGAATTCCCACTTTTTTAATCCTTAGTTCCAAATTTCTATTAAGATCACCTTCCAAAATATCTCCTTTCATTGACTTTATAATTTTCTTCTTTAAACTAAAGTTGATAAATACGGATACTTTAAAATCCTATATAAATATTTTACAATTTATATCTTACAAAAAAATTATTATATTACTTAAATTTTTCTAACAAACTTCATATATCTGACATTATTTATTAGTATATAAAAATAGAGCAACTAATTTGTTGCTCTATTTCTATATAACATACTATTATGCAATTTCTTCTACTTTTCTTACTTTTTTCAATTTTTCTTCAACTAATTCTATAAGTTTATATTTATCAGCTTCATTATTTACAACATCCATCTTATCCATATCTATAATCAATACTTCAGATGCTTTATAACAATTATGAACCCAATCATCATAATCCTTCCATAAGAAGTTATAATATTCTTTTAGACTTTCATCTACTTCAAAATCTCTACCTCTCAAAGCTATTCTATTTAGAACTGTTTCAAAAGACCCCTTTAAATAAACCATAACATCAGGTGCTTTCTTTGGAAGTTCTTCCAATTCTTCTAACATGTTATGTAAAAGATCTTCATAAATCTTCATTTCTAATTCATTTATTCTACCAAGCTCCATGTTTTTCTTAGCAAAATACCAATCTTCATATATTGATCTATCTAAAACATTATTATTATTTACTAATGCTTCCTTTATGCTTTTGAATCTTGTGTTTAGAAAATATAGTTGTAATAAAAATGGATATCTTCTCTTTTGAATTTCATCTTCACTCTCGCTATAGAATAAAGGCAATATAGGATTATCATCTACACTTTCATAAAATACATCTGAATTAAAATGATTTCCTAGAATTTCAGCAACTGAACTTTTCCCAAGTCCAATCATACCTCCAACAACTATCAACATGCTTCACCTATCCTTTACTTTTTGTCTTTCTCTATATTACATAATAAATAAATCACTTTCAAGTCTTGACATTTATGATTTATACTATATATGGCCATAAATAATAAAATAATACTATATATTGTATAATTGTCATAATATTTTAAATTTATAAATTAAAAAAGAAACTACATAATCGTTATAATTAATAACTATGTAGCTTCTTATTTCTTTACAGTTTAATCTACATTAAACTTAATATTTCTTTTTTAATATTTATAAATTCTTTGCTAGTCACAATTTTTTCATTTCTATCTTTAGGTAAATTAACTTCAATTTCTCCTTTAATCACAGCAGGCTTCTCAGATATAATATAAATTCTATTAGAAAGTAATATAGCTTCATCTATATCATGAGTTATAAATAAAATGGTAGAGTTCATTTCTTTAGTAAGTTCTAAAAGCCAGTTTTGCATCTTTCTTCTTGTTATAGAATCTAATGCTCCAAAAGGCTCATCTAAAAGCATAATATCACTAGATGTTAAATATGTTTTTAAGAAATTAGCCCTTTGCTTCATCCCCCCTGATAATTGCGAAGGATATTTATATTCAAAACCACTTAGTCCAAACTCATCTATATGTTTTTTAACATCTTCTCTTGCATCCTTCTTAGCAATACCCTTAAATATAAGTGGAATACCTATATTATCTATTACCTTTTTCCAAGGAACCATCATATCCTTTTGATACATATAGCTTATATTACCGTTTATTTTAACCTCACCATTATCACTATTTATAATATTAGTTAATATATTAAATATAGTACTTTTCCCACTACCTGATGGCCCTAGTATTGAAACTAACTCCCCTTCATTCACTTCAATATTAATATCTTTTAATATCTTCATGTTATCAAAGGATTTAGAAATATTTTTTAGTAAAATCTTATTTTGATAAGAATTCATTTGTATAAGCCTCACTTGCTTTCATTTCCGTATTAATTAATTTATTCTCATACAAGAAGTTAGTATAGTTATCCCATACACTATCCTTCATTTCTCCCCAAACTTCAGTATCTTCCATATATTTATCTGCTAAATACTTTTGACTTTCTATTGCTAATTCTTCACTTATTTCTGGTACTTTACTTACTAATAGTTTAGCAGACTCTTCTGGATTTGCTATTGCATCTTTATATCCTTTTGTAGTAGCTTCCATAAATTTTTTTGCTAAATCTTTTTTATTATTAACTGTATCCTCAGTAGTAGCAATAATTGGTGTATAGTAATCTAAAGCTGGGTCTAAATCTCTAACTGGAATATAATTTATATCAAACCCTCTAAGCTTAGCTTCAATATTAGTCCATGCCTCAAATGTCCATTCAAAGTCTAAATTGTTTTTAGTTGCTATAAAGAAATCTTCTGTACCTACATCAACCATTTTTAGCTTACTAAAGTCTGCTCCATTTTTCTCCATAACAGCTTTTAGTATAGCCGCTTCTGATGGGCCTCCCCATCCACCATAAACTTTATTTTCAAAGTCCTTTACAGTTTCTATTCCTTTTTCTTTAGGTGATGCAAAGCCTGATGTGTTATGTTGTATTATAGCCGCTACTGCCATAACAGGTAATGGGCTATCTGATGTTCTTGCATAAGTTAAATCTTCTTGATAGCTAACTGCAAAATCACCCTTTCCAGCTGCTAATAATTGTAGAGATGATCCTTCTGCTGGTTGTATTATTTCAACATCTAAGCCTAACTCTTTATAATATCCTTTTTCTTGTGCCACATAAAATCCTGTATGATTTGTATTTGGTGTCCAATCTAATATTAGAGTAACTTTTTGTAAATCTTCATTTTCACTAGTTCCCTTATTATTACTACATCCTGCAAATAAAGTTAATGTTGCTACAGATGCTAATACCACTGATAATATTTTCTTTTTTAACATTATTTCCGCCTCCAATTAATTTGTTTCTCTTATACCATTCACTTTTTTACTATTCCAAGGAGTAAATATCTTTTCCAAAATTGAAACTAAAATAAATATAGCCATACTAATAATGACTATTATAACAATTGCTGCAAACATCTTATCTAAAGCATACGCACTTCTTGCTCTAGTCATATATACACCAAGGCCCTTATCTCCTCCAAGCCACTCTCCAATTACAGCACCCATTATGCTATAAGTTGCTGCAATTCTCATACCTGAAAAGAAATTTATCATTCCATAAGGTAGCTTTAAATGTATAAATATATTCAACTTAGATGCACCCATTAATTTAAAATGATTTATTAAATCCTTATCTACGCCTTCTAATCCGTCAACTATACTTATTACTATTGGGAAAAAGCAAACAATAACAACTACTATTATCTTAGGTAAATAACCAAACCCAAACCATATAATGAATAGTGGGGCTAAGGCAATAGTTGGTATAGTTTGTGATATAACTAAAACTGGATAAAGAGCTCTTTTTAAAAGTGGTACCATATCCATAATTATAGCTAGTATTATAGAAAGTACTATAGCAATTAAGAATCCTATAAAACCCTCATATAATGTAGCCAATATATGCGGTATCATCACCTTAAAATCACTAACTAAAACTTTAATTACATCTGTTGGAGATGGCATTATATATTTTTCTATTCCACCAACTCTAACTACCAATTCCCATAAGCTTAATAGAATTATAATAAATATTATAGGTGCTAGTTTATTTCCTATATTTTTTGATTTTTTCATCCATAGTCACGCCTTCTTTTTTATAGTCTATTTTAACCATAGAACATACTCTTGATGCACCCTCTTCTGTGCATATCTCTTGAGCCCTCTTCACTATCTCTAGTAAAGCATCTAGTTCTCCTTCCATTGTGGTTTCCATTGCTCCAACTTCATACTTTACTCCTGTAGAAGCAATATATTCGATAACCTTGTCCACTACAGGGTAAAGTTTATCTTCACTAACTGTTGGTATTACTTGAAGACTTACATTACAAAGTGCCATAAAATATCCTCCTTTATTTTATATTAACTTTAATAATTTTTCTTAAATCTGATAGAGTGTATATTAAAAATAAAAAGCAGCATTCTTAGATAAGAACGCTGCTCAATAGCTTAATTTGTGGTTGAAAACAACACTAATCTCCCTACGTTGGCATTATCCAAATCAGGTTCATGGGTCAAAATTGTATCAATTTTATCTCAGACAGTTCACTGCCCCCCCAGATAAATTATTAAGTTTATATATACATTTTATTCATCTTGGTTATAAATGTCAAGTTAGTCAATAATTATTATCATCTATATTTTCTTTAATTCTTAATAATCTTTTTAAATTTTCTTCAACAGTGCTTAATAAATCTTTAATATTAATATTTTTATATTTTGCTACCTTTTCATAAACATTTTTTATTTCTCCTGGATATCCATATTCTCCATTCACCCATTCTAATGCAGTCGGTCCATCCGTCTCTAAAAGTAATTTATCCATTGGTATCTTACTCAATACCTCATAAGTCTTTTCTGAGTATCCTATATCCACACTAATAGTAAAATAACATCCAAGGTCAATAAATTTTTGTAAAGTACTTATATCTCCACTATACCAATGAATTATTGCTCTATTATAATTATATTTTTTAAGTGCTTCATATACCTCTTCTTCTGCATCCTTAGTATGAAGGCTTACTACTTTATTTCTCTTTATACTTTCCTCTAAAATAAAGTAAAATACCTTTCTTTGAGGTTCGAAGGTAGTCTTATCCTCTACCCAAAGATAATCTAACCCTATTTCCCCTATAAATTCACTTTCTTCAATATAGGGAATAAGTTCCTGTAAATCTCCTTTATATTCTGCTGCCTTCCATGGATGGATTCCAAAGCAAGGTTTTATAAATATACTCTTCTTGCTATATTCTTTATTTTTCATATAGCTTTCTATATCTATACTATTTGCAAGAGTAAGAATTTTATTATCATTAACATTTCTTATCGCTTCTTCAATATTATCTTCAAAAAAATCTAAATGTGTATGACAGTCTATATACATATGCCCTCCTTATTTATAAAAATCAAACCTCAAATAAGTATTTTCTAATATGCATTTTTTGTATTCTTATTTTGAAACTTTTAACGTAACAGATATAATTTCTGGCCTATTAAATATCCTGATTGGAAATAAACTATTCCCAAGTCCTCTACTAACAAACATCGTAGTTTGATTACTGTTATAGCTCCCTTCTGAGTATTTAGGAAAAAATCCTTGATTTGGCGCTATAATACCTCCTAGAAATGGAATTCTAATTTGCCCACCATGAGCATGTCCAGAAAAAACTATATTAATGTTATTTTTAGAATATAAATCAAATAATTCTGGTCTATGGGAAAGTAAAATCTTAAAACCTTCAACTCTTGACCAATTTTTTAAATTCTCTTCCATTTTACTTGTATCAGTTTCATCTAAATAACTAGTAGTAATAAAAGCAGGATCAGATAAGCCCAAGATATTAATAATACTATTATTTCTCTTAACTTCTATCATTTCATCATCAATAATATGAGCGCCCGCTTCGATTAGTTTTTCTTTTACTTCAGAATATTTACCAGACCAAGCCTCATGATTACCTGAAACATAATAAATCGGTGCAATTTTTATCGCTTTATCTACGAAATACATAGCATTTTCTATATTATATTTCCGTCTGTCCACTATATCTCCTGTTATTACAATAATATCTGGTGATAAACTTTCAACTTTTTCTAATAACTTATCTTGTTCTTTTCCAAAGACTTTATTATGTAAATCAGAAATTTGAACAATCTTGAAGCTATCAAAGCCTTTCGGAACTTTAGGGCTTGAGTAATTAAAACTAGAAATTACAATACTATTATTTTGCCATATAGAAAATATATAGAATGCCCCTACAAATAAAACTAGCATTACTAATATCTTCATTCCTCTTTTTCTCGACTTCATATTAATACCTCTTAATATATTTAATAGTTTATACATTAATATATATTTTACCATTTATATTTTCATTTTTCCTATATTTATATTCTTTAATGTATTTAAAGTAATTTTATTGATATCTTAATTTACTTTTTGCAGTTATACATATAATAAACTATAATATTGTAAACTGATAGATTTTTATAAAGGAAGTGATTCTATGTCAAAGATAATTATTATTGAGGATACTGAAACCATAAGGGAAGAATTAAAAATCTTTTTAACAAGGTATGGCTATAATGTTCTTGCGCCGTCTAATTTTGAAAATATTGTGGATTACATACTAAAAGAAGATCCTGATTTATTACTTTTAGATATAAATCTCCCTATATTTGATGGATATCACATATGCAGAGAAATAAGAAAAAGTTCAAATATGCCAATTATAGTGGTAACAAGCAGAAATAGTGAAATGGATGAGCTTATGAGTATGAATTTAGGCTCTGATGATTTTATTACAAAACCTTATAATACAGAAATTCTTTTAGCAAGGATTGCTTCGATTTTAAGAAGAGCCAGTGGATACTCTCCTCAAGATATCATGGTTTACTATGATTTAAAGCTTAATTTATCAAATAGTACAATTACTTACAAGGATAATACAGTAGAACTAACAAAAAATGAGCTTAGGATACTTTCCTGTATGATTAAAAACAAAGGGAAAATAGTTTCTAGAGATGATCTTATGGATTATATGTGGAACTCGGATATTTTTGTAGATGATAATAATTTATCTGTTAATGTCACGAGACTAAGAAAGAAACTAGATGAAGTGGGTATGAAAGAAAACATAGAAACTAAGCGTGGCCTTGGGTATATATTACCCTAATTTTAAAAGTTTATTTGATATGTATTTTTTATTCACTTTCATTACTTCATAATTTATTAAGTTAATATTACTTCACTTAAAATAATGAATTCATAGCTATGAATTCATTATTTTTTAATTTAATTATCTTTCAAAAATGTAACATTAATGAAATATAAACTAATATGTACTTATTATTATTACTAGTAAAATGATACTCATAAAGAACAAATCAATTAATGCTTGGAGGAAATTTTTATGAAAAAATTTATAATACCTATTTTACTAGTAATTTTAATATGGACTGGATTGAACTCTACTTATAATTATTTCTTTGGTCCTAAAATTTTAGAAATTACACTAACTAAATCTATAGATGAAAAAGGGAAGGCTACTGAATCAGCTGATACTTTTACTTCTAAGGATAAAATTTATCTTTCCGCAAAGGGAAAGAAATTTGCTATAAAAGAAGCAACTGTTGTTTGGTACAAGGGGGAAGTAGCAACAAAGAATAGATTTAAGGTAGAAGAAAATATAGAAAAAAATAAATCTGGATACTTTACTGCTGAATTCTCAGTTCCTGAAGGTCTTGAAGAAGGTAACTATGGAGTAGCAATCTTTAATGGGGATAACGATATTATAGAAAAAGAATTAGAGTTTGAAATAAAAAATTAAGTACTTACCCATTATTCTAATTAATAAATCTCTTTATGAGGAAATATAGGAGGAATTGTAATGAAAAATATATTACATGTAGAAAAAATTGAAAAATATTATGGTAATAAAGGCAATATAACAAAAGCTATAGATAATATAAGCTTTACTGTAGATAAGGGAGAATTTGTTGGTATAATGGGTCCTTCTGGTAGTGGTAAAACTACCCTATTAAATTGTATTTCAACTATTGATAATGTAACAACAGGTAATATTATTATAAATAATAAGGATATTACTAAACTTAGACCTAAATCTCTAGAAAAATTCAGACGCGATGAGTTAGGCTTTATATTTCAGGATTTTAATCTGTTAGATACTCTTACTGCTTATGAAAATATAGCTTTAGCTCTAACAATACAAGATAGAAAGGTTACTGAAATAGATAGCCTTATTAAAAAGGTAGCAGAAAAACTTGAGATATTAGATGTTCTAACTAAATATCCTTTTCAAATGTCAGGAGGTCAAAAGCAAAGAGTAGCTTCTGCTAGAGCTCTAGTTACTGAACCAGCACTTATACTAGCTGATGAGCCTACTGGAGCATTAGACTCCAAATCCTCAAGTCTTCTATTGGATTCCTTTGAAAAGTTAAATAAAGAATTCCAAGCTACTATACTAATGGTTACTCATGATGCTTTTACAGCAAGCTATGCCCATAGAATTCTATTTATTAAGGATGGTAAGATATTTAATGAACTTCTTCGTGGAAATGACTCTAGAAAAGAATTTTTCAATAAAATAATAGAAATTGTAACTTTACTTGGAGGTGATGCCAACGATGTTTTCTAAAATAGCAAGAAATAATGTAAAAAGGAGCTTCAAAGATTATTCTATATATTTTCTTACTCTAACCTTTGCAGTATGTATTTTTTATAGCTTTAATTCTATTGAATCTCAAAAGTCACTACTTGATATAAATAATAGTACAGAAGAATATATGGTAATGCTAAACAAACTAATAGCTGGAGCCTCTATATTTGTATCCTTTATTCTAGGAGGTCTTATAGTTTATGCTAATAACTTTCTTATAAAAAAACGTAAAAAAGAACTAGGTATATATATGACATTAGGTATGCCTAAGAAGAAAATTTCTAGAATCCTAATTCTAGAAACCTTTTTTATTGGAGTATTATCCTTAGTTGTTGGAATTCTCTTAGGAATTATAATTTCCCAAGGATTATCAGTTATTATAGCTAAATTATTATCAGTTAATATGAATACCTATAAATTTATTATATCAATAAGTTCAATAGCTAAATCTTCATTATATTTTGGAGTAATATTTATTTTAGTAATGATATTTAATCAAGTTACTATTTCTAAATATAAACTTATAGACATGCTTAATGCAGCAAAGAAAAATGAAGAAATAAGAATTAATAATCCCATTATTTCAATAATTTTATTTATTTTATCCCTAGCATCACTTATATCAGCATATATTCTAATAATAAAAATTGGGTTATCTGTTGATGATTATCGTTTTATGCTTTCAATTGTCTTGGGCTTTATTGGAACTATACTATGGTTTTTTAGTCTCTCAAGTTTCTTAATTCAAATTATACAAAAGAATAAACAAATATATTTAAAAAAATTAAATATATTTGTTTTAAGACAAATTAATAATAAAATAACAACTAACTTTATATCTATGACTACTATATGTCTTATGCTTTTCTTAACTATAACACTTTTATTTAGTATGTTTAGCTATAAGAGTACATTTGATACATCCTTAAAAGGTAATACTTACTTTGATAGCTCTGCAAAGCTTCATGTTGATACTGATGTCCAAGAAATTAATGATATGGAAGAGCTTTTAAATAGTATAAACTTTAACTTTGATCCTTCTGAAAAATATGTTTTTTTCAACCAATACAAGCTTGATATTTATCTAAGCCAATTACTAAATGATTATTTAACTAAAAAAGAGATAGATGAAATGAAGTATTCTTATTCAGATCATAATATATCAGCAGTAAAAGTATCTGAATATAATTCCATAAATAAACTTTTAGATAAAGCTCCTATAGATTTAAAAGATAATGAAATTTTAATTGTGTCAAACTATGATGAGTTTAACAAAGCCTTCAATAAATTTATTAAAAATGAGAACTCTGTAGTCATTGATAATAATACTTATATTATTAAAAATGAAAGTTTAATTAAAGATAATATATCTAGTGTGTTTCAAGAATTACAATTCCTTTATTTCATAGTACCTGATAACTTTGAAGGAAAATTAACGCTATCACACTCAAATGTTAATGTAATATTTGATAAAAGTACTTCTGCAGAATCAGAAGAAAAATTTTCAAAATTCTATGTTGATATCTTAGAAAATAGAAATCCTGATGGTTCAACTGCTTTAGTTCTTGGAAACACATTGGACCAGTTATATTCCATGGTGTATGGTGCATCTACAATGGTAGTATTCTTAGGTATGTATTTAGGGATAGTATTTTTAATATCTAGTGCTGCAGTGTTAGCATTACAGCAATTATCAGAAGCAAGTGATAGTCTTAGTAGATATAATTCTCTTAAGAAAATAGGTGTTACTGAAAAAATGATAAATAAATCAATATTAAAACAAACCTTAATTTATTTTATGGCACCTTTATCACTGGCGGTTATACATTCAATAGTTGCTATGAAAGTAGTAAATGAAGTCTTTTCTACTTATAATAAAAATTTATTTAGTAACTCTTCTATAATAATAGCCTTAGCTCTTATTATAATATATGGTGGATATTTCTATACAACTTATATTAGCTTTAAAAATATAGTTAAAAATAGTAATTAGTATTTTAAATTTATGAATAATAAGTTAGACTCCTAAATATCTTAGGAGTCTTTTCTCTTTAAATAAAATAATTCTATCTTATAATTTTTTTAATCTTCTATAAACCTCACAAGCTCTTCATTAAATTTATCTCGCTCATCATAAAATGATGCATGTCCACTAAATTCAAATGGTATAAGTTTTGAATCTTTAATAATTTGATTTTGTATTTCACCTAACTCAAATGGAACAACTTTATCATGAATGCCATGAATTATTAAAGTAGGGGTATTTATCCTCTCTAAATCTGAAAATAGAACTTCATCCATCCAAGTATTAGCAATAGCTGCAGTTGCCCATCCAGCTGCCTGTAATCCTAATTGAAAGAACCAGTCAGAAAATGGCTTGCTTATACTCTGAAAGAAAAATATATCCCCAAAATCTCTTAACATTTTAGGACGATCAGTATATGTTCCCTGAATAATTTTAACTACCTCTTCTTTTTCTAAACCATATGGGAAATTGCGACGTTTAATAAGACTAGGCGCTGCTGCTGCAAAAAGAGCTAGTTTAGATACTCCATATCCTTTATGTCGACTCATATATCGTATAGCTATAGCTCCTCCTGTTGAATGTCCTGCCAATATAAAATCTTGTAATTTTAATGCATCAACTACACATCTAACATCGTCTGCTAATCGATCATAATCGTAACCCTCATAAGGCTTACTTGAATCACCAAATCCTCTTGTATCTATTCCGATACATCTATATCCCATTCTAGGAAGCTTATCAAATTGATATTCAAATAGTTTATGACTTCCAGGCCACCCATGTAAGAACAAGATTGTCTTATTCCCGTATGGATTAAGGTCCTCTACATAAATTGTTACATCTGGTTCTACTCTAACGTAATATCCCACAGAAATACCTCCATTAATAAAATTTTATTATTAATAGACTATTCTGAGGTACACAAATATATGATTTTAGAAAAGCTGTTTAAGCAATTTATTAAATTACTTAAACAGCTTTTTCACTATATTATAAATTTGTTCTTCTTGCTATATATGGCAATATTAATCCTAATGCAATTAATATAAATGGCGTTATAACATTTAATACTAATTGGAATATATCTTCTGAATACATTCCACCTATACAAGCAAATGCTGTAAATGCAAAGCACCATGCTCCTAAAACTATTCCCAAAGTTCTGTTTTTAACAAAATAGTATTCTCTTTGGAATTTGTCTCCAACTTTCTTTAAAGCTATATAGGCAACAAATACCCATAAATATCTTAACGGCATACACACTGCATTTAACTTTACTAACCATCTAACTAATTCATCAACACTTCCAATTCCTAATGCAGGAACTATAATTAATATAGAAACTATAATAAATATTAATTTGAATCCATTAGTATATGCACCATTTTTATTTTTTACAAATAGTTTTTCCGGAATAAATCTTCTATCACCACTATCAAGTAACATACGTAATGGAGCATCAATTGAAATTATTAATACAGCAAATTGCCCAATCATATTAGTAATTGCATAAGCAATAACAAATAAATTTCCTACTCTGTAATACTCACCTAACTTTTGGAATGCATAATATGCTCCATTTGTCATTAAGTCTTTCGGAATATTATTTGAATCAAACATCATTCCTAATGAAATTGTTCCAAGTATTGCTGTAACTGAAATCATAACAGCTAATGCAATCATTCCCTTAGAAAACCCTCTTGCTGGATCTTTCATTTGATTTACATATGGAGATATTTTTTCACATCCACCAACTGCAAAAACTAATATTGATATACTTGTAAAGAATGATGCATCAAACTTAGGTATAAATGTACTTAATGACCAATCAATTTCATTTAGTTGAACATTTGTAATAGCTGGAGCTGCTATCATTAATAATATAAATAAAATAGACATCACGAACATAGATGTTCCAGCTAAAGAAGATAATTTCTTTAATGGATTTAACCCCTTAGATGCAATGTACATAGCAATTACAAAAACAATTAAACAACTTATTTGTAGTAACACTGTATTCATACTACTAACTCTGCTATCCTGGAAAATAGCCCAGCTTGTTGCAATCATAAAGCTATTAGGTTTTTGTGAAAGGTATGGCATATGAACAATCCAATATGTCCAACCTGCATAATATGCAAGCTTAGGTCCTATAGTTTCTCCAACCCAAGAACTAACACCACCTCCATGATTCTTAAATGCTGATCCTAATTCTCCAACCATCAATGCATATGGTATAAAATATATTGCAAAAATAATTAACCAAGCTGTAACTGCTTGTAATCCATTATATTCAGAAAAACCGTTGATTACATTACCAAATCCCCAGACACCTGAAAAAGCCATTAATGCAAGACTATACCACATGATTTTTTTTCTTTCGTTTTCCATCATAATTTTAACCTCGCTTAAATAAATTATAAAACTACAAATATGATATTATCATATTTTGTAGTTTTTTTTAATTATTTTTATATATTTATTTTTTATTTACCTTATTCATGATAAATGACTTCAAAATCCTCAAAGGTTTCAATATTTGCTAGACTATAAAAGGGAATGCCAAAGCATCCCCTTAATTTCTGGTTATATTACTTATTTGAGTATTTATAATGAATTTTTCAAAGTATTAAACAATATAATTAATTATTTTTAAGCACCCTCACTTAAGAATCTATATTGAGCCATATAAAGCTCGTAATAACTTCCTTTTAACTTTAATAGTTCTTCATGACTTCCAGCCTCTTGAATTCTTCCATCATTTATAACCATTATCTTATCACAATCACGAATTGTAGATAATCTATGGGCTACAACAAAGGAAGTTCTTCCATGAAGTAGTTTTTCAATTCCTTCTTGTACTAGTTTTTCAGTTTGAGTGTCAATATTTGAAGTAGCTTCATCTAGAATTAATATTCTTGGATTGGAAAGTAAAGCTCTTGCAAAGGAAACTAATTGTCTTTGTCCTAAAGATAATCTTGATCCTCTTTCATTAACTTCTGTTTCATACCCATTCTCTAAATTCATAATAAATTTATGGGCATTAACTGCCTTAGCTGCTGCAATAACTTCTTCATCTGTAGCATCTAATTTTCCATATCTTATATTTTCCATAATTGTTGATGAAAATAAGAAGGTATCTTGAAGCATTATTCCCATTTGACTTCTTAAGGATTCTAAATTAACCTTCTTTATATCCTTACCATCAATCAAAACTTCACCCTTAGTTGGATCATAGAATCTACTTATTAATGAAACAATAGTGCTTTTCCCAGCACCCGTTGCTCCAACTAAAGCAATCTTTTCTCCTTTATTAACCTTAAAGCTAACATTACTAAGTACTTCAACATCTTTGTCATATGCAAAATGAACATTTTTAAATTCAACTATACCATTAATTTTCCCCATATCTTTTGCACCTTTTAAATTCTTAATTATTGGTTTTATATCCAAAATATCAAAAATTCTATCTGCTGCTGAAAAGTTAGTAATTAAATTATTATAAAATGAAGTAAGATTCATTATAGGTCTCCAGAACATTCCTACATACATTGTAAAAGCAATTAATGTCCCTATTTTTATTTCTCCACTCATAACTAGTTTATATCCAATAAAAAACACAACAACATTTCCAATTCCCCAAGATAATTCAACTATAGGCCAAAAAAAGTCATTTATTTTTACAGCTGAAATAAAGGTATTACTTTGTTCCTTAACCATCTCTTTAAAGTTTTTTTCTGTTTCCTTTTCTTTTGCAAAGCCTTTTACTACCTTGATTCCTGAAAAATCTTCATGAGTAAAACCATTTAAGTTTGATCTCTTATTTCTATAAATCTCCCATCTTCTTCTTGATATGATCTCAATTGCAAACATGGCTCCAGTTAAAATTGGTAGAAGTACTAAACAAGCTAATGCAAGTTTTACATTAAGGATAAACATTATTATAGTTACACAAATAAGGTTTAAAATTTGTGGAATAAAGGATTGAATACTTTGAGAAAATAAATTCTTCAAAGAGTTAACATCTCCAACTACCCTTGCAAGAATTTTCCCTACTGGTCTTCCATCAAAGAAATCAAAAGATAAATATTGAATGTGTTTATATAATTCATGTCTTATATTAACCAAGATGTTATTTGTTACTGAGGTTATCATTGTCCATCTAACTTTTGATAAAATCCATGAAATTATATTTATTACAACTAAAACTATTCCAATATAAATTAATCCATTAACATTCTTATTTACAACATAATCATCAATTGCAATTCCTAATAAAAAAGGATTTACAATACCTGCTAACATAACCAAAATCATAAGGATAGAAACAATAACGGCTTGAAATTTATAAGGCTTTAAATACTTTAGAAGCTTTATAACTATCTCTGTTTTACTACGTCTTATAACTTCTTCGTCTTTTCTAATTGCATTTTTCTCCATCTATATAACCTCCTCTTCTAAAAGGTTAAAGTCTTTGAATTGATTGCAATAAATATCAAAGTATTTTCCCTTAACCTCTAATAATTCTTCATGAGTGCCCATCTCTTTTATTTCACCATCTTCTAAATAAAGAATAAGGTCTGCATTTTTAACAGCAGAAATTCTATGAGCTATAATGAAGGTTGTACTTGTGTTTTTTCTTTCTGATAAATTCTTTAAAAGACTATATTCAGTTTCCATATCTAAAGCTGAAGTTGAATCATCTAATATCAATATCTTAGATTTTCTAACTAATGCTCTAGTAATAGAAAGTCTTTGCTTTTGCCCCCCTGAAAGTCCCATACCTCTTTCACCAATTTCAGTATTTAATCCTTCTTCTAATTCATCTATAAATTCTAAGGCACAAGCAAGTCTTGCTGCTTCTCTAACTTCCTCTATAGTAGCACTATCATTACTAAACTTTATATTATTTAATATTGTATCAGAGAAAAGGAAGGTATCTTGTGGAACTATGGACATATTTTCTCTTAAGAATTTTAAATTATAGTCATTAATATTAACCTCATCTATTTCAATACTTCCATCTGTTGCATTGTAATACTTACCAATTAAATTAATTAAAGTAGATTTTCCTGATCCTGTTGTTCCCATAATAGCAACTGTACTACCTGCTTTAATATCTAAATTAATATTCTTCAATACATATTCATCTTTATATTTGAAGCTAACATTATTAAATTTTATTCTACCCTTAACTTCATTACTTTCATAAGAACCTTCTTTATTTAAACTTTCTGGTTCCTTGTCCATAATTTCAAATATCTTCTTAGCTGAAGCTGTATTTCTTGAAAGTAAGTCAAGTAATTCTCCAAGCATTCTCATTGGCCAAATAAGATTCCAAATGTAACCACTAAAAGCTACTAAAACTCCAATAGTTATATTTTCATTCATAACTAAGTAACCACCAAAAACTATCATTACAACTAAAGAAATATTAGTTAAAAATTCAATTGGTGGGAAGTAATCTCCAATTATCTTACCTTGAACCATACTTAAATCATAAAACTTCCTATTCATTTTTAAGAACTTACTAATTTCATGTTTTTCTCTTGAAAATGCCTTAACTAATCTAACTCCAGCAATGTTTTCTTGAGCTGTAGTTGTTATTTTAGCCGTTTGATCACTTAAATCTTCATAAGCTTTTCCAAACTTTTTTTCAAGTTTAATACCAATAAATCCAATAGGAATCATAATTACAAAGCAAGCCAAAGCAAGTTTTGCATTTAACATAAATAAAATAATTGTTGAAACAACAAAGTAAATTATATTTTCAATAAAAAGTCTAAGTCCAAATCCAAGAGTTTGCCAAATATTTTCAACATCTTCCCCAATTCTAGACATAAGCTCTCCAGTATTCATATCATCAAAATACTTAAACTCTAATTTTTGAATATGATTAAAAAGATCTTTCTTTATATCTTCGTGAACTTCAACTCCTAAAAGATCATAAAGATATTCTTTTCCATATCCAAGAATAGATTTTAATAAAGTAATAATAAGAAGGCCTATTAATATTTTTTTGATTAAGCTATAGTTTCCTTCTCCAATCCCATTATCAATGAATAATTGTTGTAAATAAGGTGATATTAAATCAATTCCTATTACTGAAATCATTGAAAATGTTCCAAAAAATAATAAAGCTTTATGTTTTGAAACATATTTTAGTACTCTAGTCATTTAAATTCCCCCTTTTGCTTAAGAATATTATTGCAAATTTTTTAATTAATTTTTAAACATCTCCATCATCCTTCCAAAAATAAAAAGGCCATGGAACACCATAGCCTTCTAACTTGCCTAATTTAGATAAACAAAAAAAGCCATGGTTAATAACCCTGACCTAAATTACTTTTCTATAAATTTATTCTTTAAAACAAAATAATACATTTAAAGTAAAGCTGTATAAATTTTACAATATAAATTTACACTTTGAGATAGGATTATTAATTTTATTTTTAATTTTATTATTTTTATATGGTCTTGTACTTATAATAATATTTGACATCTTTCCTACCTCCTTTTTTCTTTATTTTCTAGTCTTTTCCATTCTATTCCTTTAAATGGTATTTGTCAATATTTTTATAATTTATTTTTATAATTATCCCATAATATATAGACTAAAAGGAAGCATTACGCTTCCGTAATATATTTATATTTTATTTATATCAAAAGATATTTCTATTCTCTTATTTTTAGGTTCTAGCTCAGTCATCTTAACGCCAGCTGCACTCAACATTCTCTTTGATGCTTTAACAATATCTGTATCAGAATACTTATCTGATATATAT
Organism: Clostridium lamae; assembly: GCF_033043255.1. NCBI lineage: Bacteria > Bacillati > Bacillota > Clostridia > Eubacteriales > Clostridiaceae > Clostridium > Clostridium lamae. The sequence goes on from NZ_JASCQJ010000024.1 coordinate 17,431, forward strand.
ACGACTTCTTTAATTCCTGATTGAATTATTGCTTTTGCACATTCATTACATGGAAATAAAGCAACATATATCTTTGAACCTACTAAATTACTTCCTCTACTATTTAATATAGCATTTAATTCAGCATGAACTACATAAGGATATTTTGTTTCAAGCATATTCCCTTCTCTATCCCATGGAAATTCATCATCTGAACACCCTCTTGGTAATCCATTATAGCCTTGACTTAATATTTTGTTATCATTATCCACTATACATGCACCAACTTGAGTACTTGGGTCTTTACTCCTCATCCCTGCTAAAATAGCAACCCCCATAAAATATTCATCCCAAGATATGTAATCACTTCTTTTCACTTAAAATGCCCCCTTATTGCAATTTGAATACTATATTTAAATTGGTTATTTAGTCTATATTATACCTTATATATAATATAATTTAAATCCTTTTACATCATAGACAACATTTACCACTAAGGTTAAAATATCTATAAGATACTTTATTTATTATGTTAAATACATATTCAAATATTTAGAGATGGCGGTAATATAACTATGCACAAAAAATTAATAGATACTTATAAGGATATAAATTTTATATTTCTAGATACTGTAAACTCTACTAATACATATTGTAAAGAAATATATGAAAAAGGATTTACTAAAGACACTATAGTAATAAGTGATACACAACTTGATGGAAAAGGAACAAAGGGTAGAAAATGGAATTCCCCTAAAGGAAAAGGTCTATGGTTTTCACTCCTATTAAAGCCTCATATAGAATTGAAAGATATAAACTTCTTAACAATACTAACATCTACTGCTTTACATAATACCTTTTTAGACTTTGGAATCGATACTAAAATAAAATGGCCAAATGATATTTATCTAAATTCAAAAAAATTATCCGGTATCCTTACAGAATCAAAAATTTCTGATAATAAAATTGAATACTTAATTATAGGAATAGGTATTAACGTCAATTTAGAATTAACTGATTTTAATTATGAACTAAAAAATATAGCTACTTCATTATTAATTACAACAGGAACGCTTTTTAACAGAGAAGATATATTAATTAAATTCTTAGATAATTTTTACGAACAGTATAATGAACTACTAAACGGAAACAAAAATAATATTTTAACAATATATAAAAATAACTCCCTTATACTAAATAAAGAAGTTAGTCTAGAATATAAAAATTCTACAAGAAAAGTAACACCAATAGATATATTAGAAGATGGATCGCTATTAGTCAGAAACCTAAATAGAGAGGTAGAAAAAATAGTTTCTGGAGAAATATCCTTAAGATTATAATATCATTTTGATGCGACTTGGAGTTTACGACGGAACAAGCAAATCTGAAACTCCGAACTTTGAGGAGTTTCTTCCTTCAGTTTTAAAGGGGAAAAATATCATTTTGATGCGACTTGGAGCCTGCGACGGAGCACTCAAAATGATATTTTCCCCTTATTAAAATTTTCTAAACCTTTGATATCTTTCTTCTAAAAGTATATTTTTAGGTTTGTTAAGTAAAATCTTAAATTCTTTAATTAATTCATCCTTTATAGAGTTTGCAACTAAATCTAAATTCTTATGAGCCCCACCATTTGGCTCCTTTATTATTTTTTCAATTACACCTCTATCTAAAAGTTCATATGATGTGATTCCCATAACTTCTGAAACTTCTTTTGATTTAGATGGATCTTTTAATAAAATGGATGCAAACCCTTCTGGTGATAAAATTGAATATACTGAGTTTTCAAGCATCCATACTCTATCTCCACATGCTAATGCAAGAGCTCCTCCACTTCCACCTTCACCGATTATTATAGATATTATAGGAACTTTTATTTGTGATATTTCTATTAAATTCCTAGCAATTGCTTCCCCTTGACCTCTTTCTTCTGCTCCAACACCACAATATGCTCCAGAAGTGTTTATAAAACAAACTATTGGTCTATTAAACTTTTCTGCTTGTTTCATCAGCCTTAATGCCTTTCTATATCCCTCTGGATGAGGAGCACCAAAATTTCTTTCAATATTTTCTTTTAAGTCTTTTCCCTTTTGAATACCAACTATAGTAATTGGTCTACCATTTAAGAGACCTATTCCCCCTACTATGGATTTATCATCATGAAAAATTCTATCACCATGTAATTCAAAAAAATTTGTGAATATTTTATCTATATAGTCTAGTGCAGTAGGTCTTTCTATCATTCTAGAAATTAATAGTCTGTCATATGCTTTAATAGTATTCTTCACCCCTACACCTCCTTACTTCTATGAAAACTTAGAAGAGATGAAAGTGCCATTTTCATATTTTCCCTTTTTACAATATTATCTATAAATCCATTTTCTAATAAAAATTCAGTGCTTTGGAAATTTTCCGGCAATTTTTCTTTTATAGTTCCTTCAATAACTCTTCTTCCTGCAAATCCAACTAAAGCTTTTGGCTCTGCTAATATTATATCTCCAAGCATTGCAAAGCTAGCTGTAACTCCACCAGTTGTTGGATCTGTTAAAACTGTAATATAAAGCAATCCTGCTTCACTATGCTTTGCTAATGCATTACTAATTTTCGCCATCTGCATAAGGGATAATATTCCTTCTTGCATTCTTGCACCACCTGAAGCAGTAAATATAATAATGGGTAGTCTTCTCTTTGTAGCTTCTTCCACAGCAAAAGTGATTTTTTCGCCCACTACAGTTCCCATACTCCCCATTAAAAAATTCGAATCCATTACTGCAATAATAGTTTTATTCCCGGTAATTTCACATATCCCTGTTATTACAGCCTCATTAATACCACTTTTTTCTTCATCTCTAATTAATTTTTCTTCATAGTTTGGAAAATTCATTGGATTTTTAGACTTCATAAATTTATTAAACTCTTTAAAACTACCTTTATCGCAAACTTGCTTGATTCTTTCATAACTACCAATTCTAAAATGATAATTGCAATTAGTACAAACATTATAATTTTCTTCTAAAGATTTTTTATATAAAATCTTGCCACAATCATTACATTTTATCCAAGTTCCATCTGGAACTACAGGTATATCCTTTTCTTCTAATTGTGTTATGTTTATAACTCCATATTGTCTTTTTTTAAAAATACCCATATTTTCACCAACTATAAATTATATTCTTTGCTTATGAAACTAGTATCGTAATTTCCTAAGCGAAATTTTTCATTATTTAATATATCTATTTGAAATTCAATATTATTGTCAATTCCTTCTATTACAAATTCATCTAAAGCTCTAAGCATCTTGTTTATAGCCTCTTCCCTATCCTTACCATAAGCTATTAACTTTGCTATCATCGAATCGTAGGTAGGAGGTATATTATACCCTGTAAAAACAGCTGTATCCACTCTTATTCCATTTCCACCTGGTAAATTTAAAAACTCTATCCTTCCTGGAGAAGGTATAAATCCTTTGCTTGGATTTTCGGCATTTATTCTACATTCAATAGCATGCCCTTTAATTTCAATATCTTCTTGAGAAAAACTTAATCTTTCTCCATTAGCAATCTTTATTTGTTCTTTTACTATATCTGTAGATGTAACCATTTCTGTTATAGGATGTTCTACTTGTATTCTAGTATTCATCTCCATAAAATAGAAATGTCTATGCTTATCTACTAAAAATTCTATAGTACCTGCATTAACATAATTTACTGCTTTAGCAGCATTAATAGCTGCTTTTCCCATTTGTATTCTAAGTTCATCACTTAAAATCGTAGATGGAGCTTCTTCCAATACTTTTTGATTTCTTCTTTGAACAGTACAATCTCTTTCTCCTAAGTGAACTATATTGCCATACTCATCTCCTAAAATTTGAAATTCAATATGTCTAGGATTCTCAATAAATTTCTCTATATATATTGTATCGTCACCAAAGTTTATCTTAGCTTCAGTTTTTGCAGTATTATAAGCATTTTCTAAATCATTTTCTTGATGAACAATTCTTATCCCTTTACCGCCTCCACCTAAAGCAGCCTTTATCATAACTGGATATCCTATTTTTTCAGCTTCGAAATATGCATCCTCTAAGCTTTTAACTATTCCTTTACTTCCTGGAATTATAGGAACATCTGCATTTTTCATAATTTCTCTTGCCCTAGACTTATCCCCCATTATCCCAATGGTCCTACTGCTAGGTCCAATAAATTTAATATTACATTCTTCACATATCGCTGCAAACTCGCTATTTTCAGATAAGAATCCAAAGCCAGGGTGAATGGCATTACACTTAGTTATTACTGCAGCACTTATAATATTACTTTCATTTAAGTATGAGTCCTTAGATTTAGATTTTCCAACACAAATAGCTTCATCCGCCAACTGTGCATGCATAGCATCTTTATCGGCCTCTGAGTAAATAGCTACTGTTTCTATTCCAAGTTCTTTACAAGCCCTTATTATTCTTACTGCTATTTCTCCTCTGTTAGCTATTAATACCTTTCTAATCATAAAAACACCTCTTTTATTAACCAACCATAAAGGTTAGATCTGCCTCGCAGGCCTTTTTGTCATCTACATAAGCTATTCCTTTACCTATACCTGCTGCCCCTCTAATTTTAGTGAGTTCTACTTCTAATCTTAATGTATCTCCTGGTACAACCTTTTTTCTAAATTTAGCATTATTTATTCCACCAAAATATGCTATTTTCCCTTTAAACTCTTCTCTTGTAAGTAAAGCCACAGCACCTGCTTGAGCCAAAGCTTCTATAATCAAGACTCCTGGCATTACTGGTTCTATTGGAAAATGACCTTGAAAGAATTGTTCATTCATAGTGACATTTTTTATAGCAACTATTTTATTATCTTGTAAATAATCTACTCTATCTATTAATAAAAATGGATATCTATGTGGTATTATTTCCATTATTTCTTTTATATCCAAAGATTTCACCTACTTTATCTTAAATAATTCCATGCCGAATTCTACAATATCGTCATCACTTCTTAAAACTTCAACTACTTCACCATCAAATTCAGAAGTTATTTCATTCATGATCTTCATAGCCTCTACTATACAAAGAACATCTCCTTTTTTGACATGATCTCCTTTATTAACATAGGCCTTTCCTCCAGGAGTTCCAGAGGAATAATAAGTTCCTACTAATGGAGATTTAACTACATTATATGAAGAGTCACTAGTATCAATATTAGTTTCATCATTATTTACTTCTTCTGTCCTATTAACTACATTATTATTTATTTTTAATGGAACAATTTGTTTTGGGTCTTCGTTTAATTTATCACTATCTTTTATATTAGTATTTAAGTTTTCTTCGTTTTTACTTAACTTTAATTTAAATTCTTGATTTTCCAATTCAAAGACTCTAAGAGAGGATGAGTCTATTGATTTAATTAATTCTTTAATTTGCTCATAAGTTAACATCTTATTTACCTCTCCATTTTTTAAATATTACCGTTCCATTATGACCACCAAAGCCTAATGAATTAGACATAGCATACTCTATTTCTTCTTTCTTACCTTCATTTACTACTAGATTTAGATCGCACTCTTCATCAGGATTTAAGTAATTTATATTTGCTGGTATAAAACCATCCTCTAATGCCTTAATTGAAATTATAGCTTCAACTGCCCCTGCTGCTCCAAGTAAATGACCAGTCATTGATTTAGTTGAACTTACATATACATTTTTTGCTGCTTCTGCAAAAGCATTTTTAATTGCTAATGTCTCTACCTTATCATTTATTTCTGTTGAAGTACCATGTGCATTTACATATCCAATATCATTAGGAGATATATTAGCATCTCTTATTGCATCTCTCATAGCTCTATATGCTCCATCACCATCTAATCTTGGTGATGTAATATGATAAGCATCACATGTAGTTCCATATCCAACTACTTCCCCATAAATTTTAGCACCTCTACTTAAAGCACTATCTAAATCTTCTAATATAAGTGCACCTGCACCTTCACCCATTACAAAACCACTTCTATCTTTATCAAAAGGAATAGATGCTCTATTAGCATCTTCACTTGTACTAAGGGCAGTCATAGATTGAAACCCTGAAATTCCAAACCTACATATTGAAGCCTCTGTCCCTCCAACTATAGCTCTGTCTAAATATCCATCTTTTATACTTCTATAAGCTTCTCCAATACAATGTGTTGATGATGCACATGCAGTAGTAATACTTAGACAAGTTCCTTGTACACCTAATTCTATAGCAATTGCACCAGCCGCCATATTTGAAATTATAGATGGAATCGCTAATGGCGATACCCTGCTAGGTCCCCTATTAATTAAATTTGTCATCTGATTTTCTATAGTTATAAGTCCACCAATCCCTGAACCAAATACAACTCCAAATCTTTCTCTATCAACAGAATCTAAATCTATATTGCTATCCTTTATACATTCCTTTGCAGCTATTAAAGCAAGTTGTATATATCTGTCTAATCTTCTTGCATCTTTTTTTCCTATGATTTCTTCTGCATTTAACTCTTTAATTTCAGCTGCTACTTTTACTTTATAATCTGTTGTATCAAAACAAGTAATTTTATCTATGCCATTTTTTCCTTCCTTTACAGAATTCCAAAAGCTCTCTACAGAATTACCAATAGGAGTTATAGCTCCTAATCCTGTAACTACTACTCTTCTTCTCATAATAATTCTCTCCTTTAATGCATAACCATTCCACCATCAACATTTATCACTTGCCCAGTAATATAGTTTGATAAATCTGATGATAAGAATAAAGCTAAATTAGCTATCTCTTTAGGTTCTCCTATTTTTTTCATAGGAATAGTTTTTAAAACCTCTTCCTTAACTTTATCTGGCAGAATACTAGTCATATCTGTATTAATATATCCTGGTGCTATTACATTAACATTTATGTTTCTTGATGCAAGCTCTCTTGCTACTGATTTAGAAAATCCTATTACACCAGCTTTAGAAGCTGCATAATTACATTGTCCTGCATTTCCAGCTATACCAACTACAGATGAGATATTAATTATCTTACCAAATCTTTGTCTAATCATTATTGATGATACAGATTTTGTCATATTGAAAGTTCCTTTTAAATTTACATCAATAACATCATTAAAGTCTTTTTCACTCATTCTTAATAATAAGCCATCCTTAGTTATCCCTGCGTTATTTATTAATATATCTATACTTCCAAAATTCTCTTTAACTTCATTAATAAAATTATTAACTTCGTCACTATTACTAATATCACATTTAATAGCTAAAACTTTCACTCCTAAAGCTCTTAACTCTTCTACTAAATGTTCAATTTCTTCATTGTATTTTCTATAATTGATTGCAATGTTTGCACCATTTTCTGCTAGAGTTCTTGCAATTTCCTTTCCAATCCCTCTGCTTCCTCCGGTAACTATTGCATTTTTATTATTAACCATTCAATGCTTCAATCCCTTCTATTGTCTTTTTTAAAGATTTCATATCTTCAATATTAAAGATATTAACTTTTAAATTTTTTTCTCTACTAATTTCTTTTATAAATCCACTTAATACTCTTCCAGGTCCAAGCTCTATAAAAGTGTCTACACCCATATCAATCATCTTATCCACACTTTCAGCCCATCTTACAGAAGATTTAACTTGCGTACATAATATATCTTTTATTTCTTCTTTGTTTTCAATAATATCAGCAGTAACATTAGATATTATTTTAATTTCTGGTGTATTAAATTCTATTCTTTTTAATTCTTCCCTAAGTCTAACTGAAGCACTTTCTAGTAAAGATGTATGGAATGGACCTGATACCTTAAGTTCAATTGCTCTTCTAGCTCCTAATTCTAGGCATATTTCTTTCGCCTTTTCTACTGCTAACTTTTCTCCACCAATAACAATCTGGTTACCCGTATTGTAATTTGATATCTCTACTACTCCTATAGAACTGGCTTCTTTTATGGCTAAACTAATTTTTTCTATACTTAGACCTATAATAGCTGCCATTGATCCTACTCCTATAGGAACTGCTTCTTGCATAAACCTTCCTCTTTTTCTTATTAGAGGAATTGCCTTATCAAAAGATAAAGAATTAGCTGCTACTAATGCTGAATATTCTCCAAGACTTAGTCCCGCAACTACATCAGGCTTTACTCCTGCTTCTTCCAAAGCTTTCATAGCCATAATAGATGTAATTAATATTGCAGGCTGTGTATTTTCTGTAATATCTAATTCCTCTTTTGTTCCATTAAACATTAATTCTTTTATATCAAAATCCAATAATTCTCTTGCTTTATCGAAGGTCTCTTTAGAAACTAAAATATTATCATATAATTCCTTGCCCATTCCTATATATTGAGAACCTTGCCCAGAGAAAATAAATGCTATTTTCATATTTTCGTATCTCCTTAAAAGCTATTCTTAACTTTTTCATACTCACTAAACATCTCTTCAATTATTTCTTTAGCACTTTGCCTTTTGTTAATAAGCCCTGAAATTTGCCCTGCCATAATAGAGCCATTTTCCATATCCCCATCAATTACAGCTTTTTTCAGCGCGCCTTTTCCTAATTCTTCCATTCTTTCTAAAGATACATCTTCCTTCTCAATTTTCATATATTCTCTTGCTAATTTATTTTTTATTACTTGAACAGGATGCCCTGTTGATCTTCCTGTTACAACTGTATCTATATCTTTTGACTTTACTACTGCATCCTTATAATTATCATGAATCGTACATTCATCAGCAACTAAGAATCTTGTTCCAACTTGCACACCTTTTGCACCTAGCATAAAGGCTGCTGCAACTCCTCTTCCATCGCCTATACCACCAGCAGCTATAACAGGAATATTTACAGTATCAACTACCTGTGGCACTAATACCATAGTAGTTAATTTACCTATATGCCCTCCTGCTTCACATCCTTCTGCTATAATTGCATCTGCACCAGCTCTTTCCATTCTCTTTGCTAATGCTACTGATGCTACAACTGGAATTATCTTTATCCCTGCTTTTTTCCACTTTTCAATATACTTTCCTGGATTACCTGCACCTGTAGTGACAACTTTAACACCTTCTTCTATTACTATATCCGCTAAATCATCAGCATTTTCAGATAGTAACATTATATTGACACCAAAAGGTTTATCAGTTAACTCTTTAGCTTTCTTAATTTGTTCTCTTACAAGACTTGCAGGAGCATTTCCTCCTGCAATTATGCCAAGACCACCTGCATTAGATACTGCAGCAGCTAACGAACTATCTGAAACCCATGCCATCCCTCCTTGAAAGATAGGATACTTAATATTTAACAAATTGCAAATATTGCTATTCATGAGTCTTCCTCCAATATAAATTTATATAACTGTATCTTATAGTACGCTTTCTATATACTTAACTGCATCTCCAACTGTTTTCATATTTTCAACATTACTAACTTTTACATTAAAAGCATCTTCAATATCCATAACTACTTGGAATAAATCTAATGAGTCAGCTCCTAAGTCTTCCATAAAATTAGTTTCTAATTTTATATCATCTCCATTTACACCTAATTGTTCAACTACTATTTCCTTAATTTTTTCAAATACCATTTTTATTTCCTCCTAAAATTTTATTAATGTGCCTGCCCAGGTTACTCCTCCACCAAAGGCTGCTAATATTATTTTGTCACCTTTATTTATAAGACCTTTTTCTAAAAGTTCACTTAATGCAATTGGAATACTTGCAGCTGAAGTATTACCATATTTATCAACATTAACATAAAATTTATCTCTATCAATTTTTAATCTTCTTGCTGCTTCGTCTATTATTCTCAAATTTGCTTGATGAGGAACTATAAACTTAATATCCTCAATATCTTCGTTAGATTTATTTAATAATTCTTTAACTATTTCTGGAAGTATAGATACTGCAAATTTAAATACCTCTCCCCCCTTCATTTCTATATATCTTCTTTCAACAGAATTATCAGAGGTAAAAGGTGTATTAAGTTTTAGCTCAGCTGCTACTAATGATTTCTCACCTAAGTTTCCATCTGCTGAGAAACAAGTACTAATAATAGCATCTTCATTATCACAAAGCTCTATTACAGCAGCCCCTGCCCCGTCACCAAATAATACGCAAGTGCTTCTATCACTCCAGTCAACTATCTTAGATAAAACTTCAGCTCCGATAACTAAAGCCTTCTTTTTATCTGTAGCTTTAATTAAACTTGATGCAACTATCAGTGAATATACAAATCCTGAGCATGCTGCTGATATATCAAAAGCTGCTGCATTTTTACATCCTAAAAGCCCTTGAATGCTACAAGCTGTTGATGGCATTATTTTATCTGGCGAAGTAGTAGCTACTATTATTAAATCTATATCATCTTTACTACAATTGCTCTTTTCTAATGCATTTAGAGCTGCCTTATATGCCAAATCAACAGTACCTTCTCCTGTTGATATTCTTCTTTCTTTTATACCAGTTCTTTTTATAATCCATTCATCAGTAGTATCAACTATTTTTTCTAAATCTTTATTTGTAACTGATTTTTCTGGACAATAATGACCAATTCCAAGTATTCTTACTCCCTTCATTATACGCCTCTTTCTAAATCATAAATTTTATCAGTCAAATATTTTTATTATCAAAGTAAGTAATTATATTAAACTACTGTTTTTAATTTTATTGTATTAACTACCCTAACACTTACCAAAGCTGTTATTATTGACTTTATAAGATCACCAGGCAAGGTTAATAATAAACCTTGATAAATAGCTAAGCTTATAGTCATATCTATACCTAAATAAAATTTATTTATTAAGTAAAAATAACTAACTCCAATAAGATATATAAAAATAATCCCTAAAATATTTGCTAATAGTAAATTTTTAAAATTATTATTTCTTAATTCAACTACTTTCCCAATTACATAGGAAGCTACAATAAGCCCAATCAAATAACCAAATGTAGGTTGAAATATATATTGAGGGCCTCCCCCCTTAGTGAATACAGGAATACCTATAAGTCCTATAAAAAGATAAAGCAGCTGCGATAACGAACCTTTCTTAGCTCCTAATATAATACCACTTATACTACAAAAGAAAAATTGCATCGTAAACGGAACATAAGGTATAGGAATACTTATAAATGCCCCTATTGCTGTTAAGGATGCAAAAATTGATATCATCACCTTATCCCGTAATGACAGATTCACCATATCACCCCTCTCAAATATTTTGACCATCAAAATATTAATCTCATAATAATACCATTTTTTTATTTTGTCAATATTCAAATTATTTTATATTATTATTGTATTTTTAAAATTACTATATTATACTATAAATAATATTTTGATAATCAAAGTATTATTATTATATATAAAAGGAGTAGATTTATGAATATAAAACCATTAACTATAGGAAATTTAGTAGCTAAAATACCAGTAATTCAAGGTGGTATGGGGGTCGGTGTATCCCTATCAAATCTTGCTGGAAACGTTGCAAAACATGGTGCAATTGGTGTAATATCAGCTGCCCATCCTGGATATCTTGAAGAAGATTTTGAAACTAATACTCTAGCAGCCAATTTAAGAGGATTGACTAAACACATAAAGAGAGCAAAAGAAATAAGCTCTAATGGAATCATCGGTGTTAATGTTATGGTTGCAATGAATAACTATATAGAACACGTTAAAACTGCTATAGAAGCAGGTGCAGATATGATAATTTCAGGTGCTGGATTGCCTTTAAACTTACCAGAAATAACAGAAGGTAGTTCTATAAAAATAGCTCCTATTGTTTCATCTTCAAAAGCTGTAAGAATAATACTATCTTATTGGAAAAAGCATTTTAATAAGACAGCTGATGCAGTAATAGTTGAAGGTCCCTTAGCAGGTGGACATTTAGGATTTAAAAAGAATACTATAGACGAAGAAATTGGTAATTTTGATAAAAATGTTTTAAGTATAATCGAAGAAGTTAAAAATTTTGAGAAAGAATTCGATAAAACTATACCTGTAATCGTAGCTGGTGGCGTATTTACTCATGACGATTTAGTAAAAAAATTACAACTTGGAGCTAGTGGTGTTCAAGTAGCAACTCAATTTGTAGCAACTCATGAGTGTGATGCTCATATTAATTTTAAAAATGCTTTTGTAAATTGCAAAAAAGAAGATATTGAACTTACAATCAGTCCAGTAGGTATGCCTGGAAGAGCAATTAGAAATAAATTAACAGAAACCTTAAAAACTCAAAGAGTAAAAATAACTAAATGCTATGATTGCTTAATTCCTTGTAATCCTGGAAGTACACCATATTGTATAAGTTCAGCTTTAATTAAAGCTGTTAAAGGCGATGTTGAAAATGGATTAGTTTTTTGTGGTGCTAATGCATATAGAATAAATAAAATATCTTCTGTAAAAGAAATACTTAATATGCTTATGGGCGAAGAATAAAATTTATAGGGAGATTATTTTAATCTCCCTTTTAAAGTGCTTATGTTATGAGTATTTTTAAAATCCTTTGGTGATACCCCATATTCTTTTTTGAAAGCTCTATAAAAACTTGAATAATCATTAAAACCGAACATTAAATTTACTTGATTTATTGCTATATTACTTAAAATAGCATTCTTACATTCTGATAATCTTTTCTTTGTAATGTACTTGTGTATTGAAATACCAGTATTTTTCTTAAATACATGACAAATATAATATTTACTTAAATAAAACTCACTTGCTAATCTTTCTAATGATAACTCTTCATCTAGATGCTCTTCTATATAATTAATAATGCTTCTATATAACTCTACTTCTTCTTTTGGACTCTCTGGATTATTTTCTTCATAAACAATTCGATTCAAATATAATAATAAATCATTTACACATATTGTAATCTTTATATCTCTTCCAAATCGATTAGAATTCATTTCCTCTATTATTTGAAATATCTTAGATTGTATTTCATTAAAGATAATTATATCATTATGAAATATATATTTTTTTCTACTTTTAACGTAGTCTATTAAATACACATAATCTGAAGAAACTTCTGATAGCTTATTTAAATATTCTTCACTTAACCAAAATACAAATCTACTATATAAATTCTTATTATTAATTATTGGATAGTGAGCTACTTTTGGTGGAACTAAAATCATATCTCCTTTTCTTAAATTATATCTATCATTGTTAATAACAATATCCACATCCCCCTCTAAAAACAAATAAAATTCATAATAGTTATGTGTATGAGACTCTATTTTTGATGGATCGAAATCACTATAATAATATAATTCAAAGTCCTTGGAAAACATATACTGTCTTTTTGTGAATTCAGTTTTTAAATTTTTCTTCATAACTTTCTCCTTTTACTTAATTTACCATAAGACAGCAACTTTTACAATGTAAATGACAATTGATTCAATTGGATTTCTTATTAGAATATTTAATAATAAAAGTAATTAATTATATTATAAAAGGAGAAATATCTATTATGGAAATGACACTAAGATGGTTTGGTTCAAAATTTGATACAGTTACATTAAAACAAATTAGACAAATTCCTGGAGTTACTGGAGTTATAACTACTCTATACGATACTCTTCCAGGAGAGGTATGGAGTATAGAAAGTATCCGTAAAATTAAATCTGAAGTAGAAGCTGCTGGTCTTCATATATCCGGAATTGAAAGTGTTAATATTCATGAATCAATTAAGATTGGTTCACCAGATAGGGATATTTATATTGATAATTATATAAAAACCCTTGAAAACCTAGGTCAAGAAGATATTCATCTAGTGTGCTATAACTTTATGCCTGTTTTTGATTGGACCCGTACAGAACTTGCTAGAGTAAGGAGTGATGGGTCAACTGTTCTGGCTTATAATCAAGATGCTATAGATGCATTGAATCCAGAAGATATGTTTAGTCATATTTCTGAACATTCGAATGGCACAGTTCTACCTGGATGGGAACCTGAGCGAATGTCCAAAATTAAGAACTTATTTGAAATGTATAAAGATGTAAATGAAGAAAAATTGTTCAGTAACTTAGAATATTTTCTTAAAAAGATTATGCCAGTATGCAATAAATACAATATAAATATGGCGATACATCCTGATGATCCTGCATGGAGTGTATTTGGACTACCTCGTATAATCATTAATAAAAATAATATTCTACGTATGCTTAACATGGTAGATGACACACACAATGGAGTCACTTTCTGTTCTGGCTCCTACGGAACTAATCCTAAAAATGATTTACCTGATATGATTCGTTCACTAAAGGGACGAATACATTTTGCACATGTTAGAAATTTAAAGTTCAATTCACCAACTGACTTTGAAGAAGCAGCTCACCTCTCATCCGATGGTTCTTTTGATATGTATGAAATAATGAAAGCCTTATATGAGATTGGATTTAATGGTCCTATTCGTCCTGATCACGGTCGAATGATATGGGATGAGGTTGCAATGCCTGGATATGGTTTATATGATAGAGCTCTTGGAGCTACATATTTAAACGGTCTTTGGGAAGCTATTGAAAAAGGAGATAAATAATATGCAATTAACTGAAGTGGGATTATGTAATAGAGAATCTTTCGAAAAAGCTGGCTACATTCTTCCAAATTATGATAGACAGTCACTAATAAAAAATACGAAGGAAAACCCTAAATGGATACATTTTGGTTCTGGTAATATATTTCGTGCTTTTCAAGCAAATCTTGCACAAAATCTTATTAATGATGGTCTCCTTGATACTGGTCTTATAGTTGCAGAAGGTTATGATTATGAAATTATAGAAAAGATTAATAATCCTCACGATAATTACAGCATTCTTGTTACATTAAAATCAGATGGAGCAATTACAAAAACTATAATAGGAAGTGTAGTTGAATCATTAATGGTTGATTCAACTAATAAAAGTGATTTCTTTAGATTAAAGGAAATCTTTCAAAGTGATTCTCTTCAAATAGCAAGTTTTACAATCACAGAAAAGGGATATAGCTTAATTGATGGACAAGGTAATACTCTACCATCAGTTTTAAAAGATATAAAAAACGGTCCAGAAAATCCAGAAAGTTATATTGGCAAAATAGTTTCACTCCTCTACACTCGCTATTCTTCAGGAGAAAAACCAATTGCTATGGTAAGTATGGATAATTGTTCAAATAATGGATTTATATTTCATAATGCTGTACTAGAGTTAGCTAATAAATGGTATGATTCTAATTTAGTTGAAAAGGAATTCATTAATTACATTAATAATAATGATAAAGTTTCGTTTCCGTGGACTATGATTGATAAAATAACACCACGCCCCTCTCTTTCTATAGAATCCCTTTTGAAAGAAGATGGATTAGTAGAGATTAAACCTATAGTTACAGAAAAGAATACTTTTATTGCACCATTCGTAAATGCAGAAGAATCTGAATACCTAATTATAGAAGATACATTCCCAAACGGCCGTCCTCCGTTAGAAAAAGCTGGTGTAATATTTACTACAAGAGAGAATGTTGAAAAGGTGGAAAAGATGAAAGTATGTACATGTTTAAATCCTCTGCATACAGCTCTTGCGATATTTGGATGTATCCTTAACTACGATTCAATTGCTAAAGAGATGGAGAATTCAACATTGAGAAAATTAGTAGAATATATCGGTTATAATGAGGGACTCCCTGTAGTTGTAAATCCAGATATATTAGATCCTAAAGATTTTATTGATACAGTTTTAAAAGTAAGGCTTACAAACCCTTTTATACCTGATACCCCACAAAGAATTGCTACTGACACTTCTCAAAAATTAGCAATTCGTTTTGGCGAAACAA
Source organism: Clostridium lamae (assembly GCF_033043255.1). Classification (NCBI taxonomy): domain Bacteria; kingdom Bacillati; phylum Bacillota; class Clostridia; order Eubacteriales; family Clostridiaceae; genus Clostridium; species Clostridium lamae. The sequence continues at coordinate 33,220 of NZ_JASCQJ010000024.1, forward strand.
TTAAAGAATATTATAATTCACAATACTTAGATGTATCTGATTTAAAATTTATACCTCTTGTCTTGGCTGGATGGCTTCGTTATCTTATGGCAATAGATGATAATGGAAATAAATTCGAATTAAGTCCTGATCCAATGCTATATTCATTAACTTCCATTATGTCTTCAATTAATATTGGTGATAATAAAAACTTTGAAGAATTATTAATGCCTATACTTAAAAACAAAAAAATATTTGGAGCTGATCTTTATGAAGTAAATATGGCTAGTACCGTATGTAATTATTTTAAAGAGATGGTGTCTGGAATAGGTGCAGTAAAAGCTACACTTGAAAAATACGTGTAAGGAGAATTATTATGAAACCTTTTATTAATGAAAATTTTTTATTGCAATCTAAAACAGCTAAAACCTTATATAATAGCTATGCTGTAAAAATGCCAATTATCGATTTTCATAATCATTTAAATCCAAAAGATATATATGAAGATAGAATTTATAATAATATTACAGAGATTTGGCTTGAAGAGGATCATTATAAATGGCGTGCTATGCGTGCATATGGAATCCATGAAGATATTATAACTGGTGCTGCTTCTCCTTATGATAAGTTTTTAGCTTGGTCGGAAACGGTACAAAACTTAATTGGAAATCCTTTATACCATTGGACACATCTTGAGCTAAAAAATTACTTTGGAATTGATACACTACTCTCTCCTGAAAGTGCTGATGTAATATGGAAAGAATGTAACCAAAAACTAAATTCACCTAGTTACTCAATTCGCAACCTTCTTAGAATGCAGAATATAGAAGTACTATGTACTACAGATGATCCAATTGATGATTTAGAATATCATAAAAAGCTGAAAAATGATAACTTTCAAATTAAAGTACTTCCAACCTTTCGCCCTGATAAAGCATTAGGGATTGAAAAAGAAGATTTCAATGAATATATACAAAGTTTAGGAAGAATAAACGAAAATCAAATAACTAATATTTCAGATTTAATTCACTCATTAAAAAAACGACTTTTATATTTTATCGAAAATGGCTGTTTCATTAGTGATCATAGTATAGAAGATAACTTTTTGGTAACAGCCTCTAAAGAAGAAGTCAATACTATTTTTGAAAATAGACTTTCTGGAAGAGCCCTCACTTCTATTGATTGTGCTAAATATCGTGGATTTTTATTAAAAGAACTCGCCTTTGAATATTCTAGAAATAATATAACTATGCAATTGCATATAGGGGCACTTCGTGATAATTCTACACGCATATTAAATAAAGTAGGTATTAATTCAGGAATAGATAGTATGAATGATTTCAATTATGCAGAGTCTCTTAGTTCATTATTAAATTCTCTAGATATTAATAATGAACTTCCAAAAACAATATTATACTGCTTGAATCCAAAAGACTTAGAGATGCTCTCTACTATGTGTGGAAATTTCCAAAGCAATAATAATGGTATTAAAGGGAAAGTGCAACTTGGTGCTCCATGGTGGTTTTCTGATAATAAATTAGGAATAGAAAACCATATAGATATATTATCTTCTACAGGAGTGCTCTCTACTTTTGTTGGTATGCTTACTGATTCGAGAAGTTTTATATCCTTCCCGAGACATGAGTACTTTAGAAGAATCTTATGTAATAAAATTGGTATCTTAGTTGATAACGGTGAATATCCTGCTGACTTTGATTATCTAGGAAAACTAATTAAAAATATTTGTTACTATAATTCTAAAAATTATTTTGGTATATAAGTCTTTAACGCATTCCATATATTTACATAGTAACAATAATTTCGTATAATTATGCTATCTGGAATATTGTGGAGGATAATTTGTATGTCCTATGTTGAGAAAAAGCCTATAAAAAGAAGTAAGCTAAGGTTGTTTGTAGGTAAATTTTACTATAAAGCAAAAAAATATATTTATTGGTTTTTATCTAATAAATCTTATAGCAGAAGAAGAACTAGTAACAAACTAGAATATTTAGTGTTTACGCACAAAACCCCTCTTTATAGAAAGCTAAAAGATGTAGATATGTATTTACAAGAAAATAAAGTTGAAAATCTAAAATTAGCTTTAAAAGAACTTAATGGCCTAGAAGTGAATCCAGGTGAATATTTCTCTTATTGGAAAGCTCTAGGTAAGCCAAGCTATAGAAAAGGATATAAAGATGGCCTTGTTTTATGTCCTGATGGTAGCTTTAAGCCTGGAGTTGGTGGAGGGCTTTGTCAACTTTCTAATTTGATTTATTGGATGACTCTTAATACACCATTAACTGTAACAGAAAGGTATAGACATAGTCATGATGTTTTTCCTGATGAAAAAAGAACACAACCTTTTGGTTCTGGTGCTACTTGTTATTATAATTATTTAGATTTAGAAATAAAAAATACTACCAATTCGAAATATCAGCTTATACTCTTTCTAACTGATACACATTTAGTTGGCGAATGGAGATCATCTGAACCATGTCAATATTATTATGATATTTATGAAAAAGAACATTCTATGACTCCTGGCTTCTTTGGAAATTATATCAGAAACAATGTAATTTATAGAAAAGTATATAATTTAGATAGCGAATTAATAAATGACGAATATATATGTGAAAATCATGCTTTTATGATGTATCAACCATATTTGAGTCAATCAAAACAATAAAATTTAAAGAGCTTACGCATATGAATTAATTATCATTTGCGTAAGCTCTTCTATTTTTATATTGCCTAGTAAACTTTTCTCATCTATCTTTTACTCAATCAACTTCAGCAGCTCTATTTAAAGCCATTAAGAATATCTCTTCTGACTGTGCACCACTAATAATAAATTTATTATTAATAATATATGTAGGTACAGAAGTTATAGAATAATTTCTAGCTAACTCTTCATCTTCTCTAACTTCTTTTTTATATTTATCACTATTTAATACTCTAATTGCCTCTTCTTTATCTAACCCGACACTACTTGCAATATCTCCTAAAGTATCAAAATCGCTTATATTTTTAGAATCTATAAAATATGCTTTAAATAAAGCCTCTGCCATTTCATTATTCTTATTAAAACCATTTGCAAAATAAATCATACGATGTGCATCAAATGAGTTATTAAGTATTAATTTATCAAAGTTATAATCTAGCCCTAATTCTTTAGCCTGTTTTACTATATTATTATTGTTACGTTTAGCTTCGTCATAATCTATACCATACTTTTCTGCAATAGCTTCATGAATATTATTATTGTTTATTTTTTCTGCATTAGGATTTAATTCAAAACTTCTAAATAATACTTCTACCTTTTCTTTATTCTCAAATTTATTTAAAGCATTTTCAAATCTACGTTTACCAATATAACAAAATGGACAAAATATATCTGACCAAATTTCTACTTTCATCTTTATTACTCCTTTACTTTTTACACATATTATATACCTATTTTTAGCTTTATTCAAAATAAAAGTATAATCCTATGTTATAAAAAAATTAAGAAAGAAAATTTAAAATATAAATCCTCTTTCTTAATTAATAATTCAAAGCTTCATCAATAAATTTTAATTCATCTTTATAAATTCATCTAATTTCTCTCTAGTAGGTAAACCTTCATTATCACTAACAAAAGTAACTTGTATTGCACCTATCGCATTTGCTCTTATTAAGGAATCTTCAAGTTTTAGTCCTTCTAATATTCCACTTACTATTCCTACTGCGAAACCATCACCAGCACCTACAGTATCAACTACTTTCTCAACTTTAAATCCTGATTTTCTATAAGTTTTAGATCCACTTCTAGCATATGCACCCTTGCTGCCTTCTTTTATTACGATATCTTTTACTCCTAAATTTTGATAGAAATCTGCAATTTTATCTGGATCACTACTTCCTGTTAATATCAATCCTTCTGATATACCTGGTAATATTAAATCACACTTACTAGCTATGTCATTAATAACTTTGATCATTAACTCTTTACTCTCCCATAAAGCAGGTCTTAAATTAGGATCAAAAGTAATATATGCACCTTGCTCTTTTGCTTTTTCTATTAATCTGTATGTTGCTTCTCTACAACTTAATGATAGTGCTGGTGTAATTCCTGTAACATGTACCAGTTCTACTCCATCAAAATTTATTTTATTAATATCTTCTGAATTCATATAAGAAAATGCTGATCCTTTTCTATAGTAAGCAGTTACAGGATCTCCTGATGAAACCTTACTCTTAAGCATAGTTGCAGTTTTATACACAGAATCAAAAGTTATAAACTTTGTTCCTATACCTTCTCTATCTAAAAATCTTTTAACATACATACCTAATGGATCTTCTCCTAATTTTGCTATGTATTCTACTTTATGTCCTAATCTTGTTAGTCCAATACACACATTAACTTCTGCTCCTGCTAAAGATCTTCTAAATAATTCTATCTCTTCTAATGGTCCCTCTTCTTCAGCTGTGAACAGTGCCATAGGCTCACCAAACAAAATAACTTTACTCATACTCAAGTCCTCCTTTATTCCAGAAACTATCTACTTAGTTGCATCTATTAATTTTTTGCAACGTTCTCTTAATAAATCTAAATTTGATGAATTAATTCCACTTGTTAGATAGCCACCAAAACCTATTGAAAATGCTCCATTTTCAAACCATTCCTTAACATTCTTGTCATCAACACCACCTGTTGGCATCATGTCAATAAAAGGCATTGGAGCTTTTATTCCCTTAATCATCTTCATTGATATGCAATCTCCTGGGAAAAGTTTAACTACATCACTACCTGCTAAATAAGAGTTATATGCTTCAGTTGGAGTCGCAGCTCCCATTGAACAGAATATATCTCTTTCTTTGCAGTAACTTCCAACTTCTTCTACTATACAAGGTGAAACTATAAAATCTGCTCCATTAGATACTGCTAGCTCTGCTTGTTCTATATTTAGAACAGTTCCTGCTCCTATTAATGCATGTGGCAATTCACTTTTAAGTACTTTTATTAGTTTTTCTGCATTTGGTATACTAAAAGTAATTTCTAATGTTGTTATTCCAGATTCAACTAAAGTTTTACATATTTGCTTTGCCTCTTCTAAGTCATTTCCTCTTATTACTGCAATTAATTTACCCTTCATTAACTTTTTAATTTCTTGTTTACTCATTGATCATAACTCCTTTTCTATTTTGGATTTGTAGAACCTCTAATAATAAGTTCCGATGGTATTTCAATAAACTTAGTTCCACTATTATCTTTCTTATTAATTCTATCAATAAGAAGTTTTGCTGATTGAACTCCACAGTCATAGGAATTTTGAGTGATAGTTGTTATTCCTGGTGTTATTAATGATGCCCATCCCCAGTCATCATATCCACAAACTCCTAAATCATCTTTAATTTTTATATTTAGATTTTTCATAGCATGAAGCACATTAAGAAGTATAACTCCATTAACTGCAAAAATAACTCCTTCCTCTCCATTGCACTCTTTCCTAAAATCGATTAATTTTTTTTCAAAAGTATCTATATTATTATTATCAATTACATATGTATATTTATTTCCATCAATTTCATAAAAATTTTTAGCAGCATCTATATAAGCATCATATCTAAAATATCGACTACTATTATCCGTAAGGTCTTGAGTAAAAAAAGCAATTTTTTTATAACCTTGATTAAATAAAAATTCCATACATTTGTAGGTAGCTTTATAATTATCAGTTGTAACTGTATCAATTTTATTAATCTCCTTTAAGCACCTATCTACAAGAACTATATTAATTCCATTTTCGCTTAAATCAATAAGATAATCATCAATTTTACCCGTAGTATTTATAATAAGCCCATCTACTTTATTATCCATTAATGATATAATACTATCTTTCTCTCTATCCGAGTTATTATCTGTATTAGCAAAAAGAACATCATATCCCATATCTTTACATACATCATTTATTCCCTTTACTACTATAGATGAAAACTGACTTCCTATATCAGCAATAATACATCCAATTACTCCTGTTTTCTTTGATTTTAAACTTCTTGCTATATTACTTGGACGATAATTAAGTTTTTTGATAGCTTTTGCTATTCTTTCCTTAGTTTCTATAGACATATATTCATATTGACCATTTAGATATCTCGAAATAGTAGTTTTAGATACCTCTGCTAATTCTGCTACATCTTTTATAGTTGCTTTTTTTTGATTTAAATTATTCACTAAATAAGACCCCCAAGATCCTTTATAAACCGGTTAACTAAAGAAAAAAATAATTGTCCTACTCTATACTTTCAATAGTTTAGGAACCGGTTAACATAAACTAAATAATATTCAACTAACTTAGTTATTAATCTGATTATATATCTATTTATATATAAAAACAATATACAAATCATTTTTTTCTTAATATTATGAAAAATACAAAGATACTTAATACCAATATTTTGTATCTTTGTATTTTTATATTATGAATTTTCCATTATTACACGTTCTACTAAATTGGCTACACTTTCAACTGCGTCACAACACCTTTCAAAATACTTAAAAGTATCAGTCCATGTTGCAAGCTCTATTGGATCCTTAGAAGTAGTATATAAGTTTCTTATACTACTAATATATAATCTGTCACCTTCTTCTTCCAAATCATTTATACTTATTACTAACTTTGAAATTTTTGATGATTTTTTGAAATTATGAAACTCTTTCATTATCTTTTTCAATTCAGCACAATTCTTAATAATAATATTAGAAAAATCTATAGCTTCCTTTTTTATATCTGTAATATTAAACATATAAATTCTAGTTAAAATATCCTCAATTGCATCGGTGACATTATCAATATAATGGGCTATCTCAATAATATTCCCTCTTTCAATTGGTGTTATAAATTCTTTAGCTAATTTATTCATCATTTCATGCTTCTTAACATCAGCTGCATGCTCTATAGTATGCATTTCCTCTATTTTTTTCTGTATTTCATTTGAATCAAAATTTAATAGTGTACTTTGAAGTAAATTTGCCGCATCATATGAATAGTCAACTAATTCTGCTAACATTTCAAAATAATTATTATCTTTCTTTCCTATCATTAAACTTTACTCCTCTTTATTTATATTTTAAAATATCCAAATAAATAATTCTGCCATTAAAAAACCTATTAACCCGCAGCCTGGAAAAGTTAAAATCCATGTCCAAACCATTTCTTTAACTACACCCCAATTAACTGAACTAAGCCTTTTTGCTGCACCTACTCCCATAATAGAAGTAGTTTTTGTATGAGTAGTACTTACTGGAATTCCAGTAACTGAAGAAATTAAAAGACATCCAGCAGCTGCTAAATCTGCTGAAAAGCCTTGATATTGTTCTAATTTAACCATGTCCATTCCAACAGCTTTTATTATCTTATATCCACCTATGGATGTTCCTAATGCCATAACTAAAGAACAAACTATCATAAGCCATACTGGTATAACAAAGCTTTCAACATCTGCTCTTCCATTTGCTAAGAAAATACCCAGCATAAATACCCCCATAAATTTTTGTCCATCTTGTGCACCGTGCATAAATGCCATAGCTGCACCACCACCAATTTGAGAATATTTGAAAAAGCTGCTAGTTTTCCTACGATCAAATCTTCCAAAAATTAGCCCAATAATTTTTACGGTTAGCCAACCCATTCCAAAGCCTAAAAATGTAGATAATACAAGTCCATATACTACCTTCATCCATTCGCCTCCGTTTATACCACTCATTCCACCTTGTAGTGCAATTGCTGCTCCTGAAAGTCCAGCTATTAAAGCATGGCTTTCACTTGTAGGAATTCCGAAGTACCATGCTGCTGTTGCCCATACTACTATAGCAAACAATGCAGCACACAATGCTATAAGTGCATTATGTGAATCTCCACCAAAATCTACCATATTATATATAGTTTGCGCCACATTAGCATTTATCATTGTCATCACAAAAACGCCTAAAAAATTGAATATTGCAGCCATAAAAATGGCAGCTCGTGGTCCTATAGCTCTAGTTGACACACATGTAGCAATAGCATTAGGTGCGTCTGTCCACCCATTAACCAAAATTACTCCTAATGTTAAAATAACAGTAATTAATAAGGGAATGTTGTCCACTATCTGACTTAAAAATTCAAAAAAAGAAATTGTCATTAATTCTCTCCTTTCAGTTTATGTATATAAGTAAAATACTTTGGGTTATAATTTAACGATATATCTTTTTTCATAATTTTGCAATTATTTTGTATAAAAATAGTCTACGTTTTTTACATAGACTATTTTTAATTTATAAAATTTTATGCCCAGTGTTTTCTATGCAACTCCTAATGCTTTGTTGTGTAGCTGGTTTATTATAAATAATTTCAACAGATCCTCTTGCCATATCAACACAAACTTGATTAACTCCCTCAACTTTTTCTAATGAGTTTTTTAGTTGTGTTTTCATATTTTCATTTGCTATTCCGCTAACATTACAGTGTAATCTTTCCATATTATATCTCCTTTCATGCTTAGTACAAATATAGTATGTTCAAAATACATCAGTATATATTCACCACTTTCATTAGTATCACATAACTTATATAGTATTATTTTTAATATTAATTATTAAATAACTCTTTATATCAGTTGATATTAATTACAATTTTTGGTATAATTATGAATTATTTTATAAATAAATATGAAAGGGGTATTAATAATGAAAGATAAACTACTTTTAAATCTTACTGAATTAACTCAATTACACCCTATTATTAATCAAGAGGCTTTGTTTGGCTCATATAGGGGATATAATATTTCTATAAGTTCAATTAATTATATTTATTATATTGATTTCCCTATCAAACTAACTGATGAAAATGAAGTATATAAAATTAATTCTTTTCTTAATGAATTAACAAAGGAATTTAAAAAACTTAATTATGCCTCTTACAAGCCTTCTAGTATTCAATTACAATATGCTCCAGGCTATAAAAAACATAATCATTCAGAAATAATATTATCCATACTAAATAAACTTATAGATTTTTCTATTATGAATAATTTTATTACTGGTTGTAGTTCTTGTGGGGAAAATACAGAGGTATCTCCATTTTTACTAGGTTCTACTATCATTCCTTGTTGCAAGGGATGTCAACTTGAAATTAAAAATACTATTAATGAAAATCAAAATAGCATTAAAAATGTAAGTAATAATATTGTTGGCGGAATTGTAGGTGGATTTATAGGTGCTTTAATAGGTTCAGTGGTTTGGATATTGATATACCAAATGAATTATATTGCATCTATCGCTGGACTAGCTATTGCTATATGTTGCATTAAAGGATATCAATTACTTGGTGGAAAACTTAATATATCAGGTGTTGTTATTACTTCTATAATAACTGTAATAATGGTTTATTTGGCAAATCATTTTTCACTAGCCATAGACATTTATTCAGAATTTAAAAGTTATTATGAAATAACATTCTTTGATGCCTTAAGCTCTGTTCCAGACTTTTTAACTGAGCCTGAACTTAGAAGTGATTTTATGAAGAATTTACTTATTGGTTATGCTCTAACATTTATAGGTTCAGCTTCATATATTAAAAAATCCTATAAAGATGCTAATTTTAGGATAAAAGCTGAAGAAGTAGAAGTTTAAAGTGTGCTATCGCACAGTGTAAAATGAATAATGTAAAATGTAAAATTAAAGAAGAAACTCCTTTGGAGTTTCCAAATTTATATATTAATAAAATAGAGCTGTAAGCAGCTCTATTTTATTAATTTCTAAATATAGTTTTATCTTTATAGTAGTTTATTCCTTCGTATTCCATCCTAGGACCTTGCTTCTCTAACCTAATTTTATATTCTTCAAAGTTTCTAAGATTTTTAGGAGTCCAACCAATTTCCGCATATCCTAATAACCTAGGATATATCATATATTCCATTTGCTCTACATCCAATATGTTTTCAGTCCACAATGGAGATTCTATTCCTAGCACTAAATTCTTAGGTGCATAATCTGTTGGGTCCCAATTATATGCAGTTTCAATTGGAATATATCCAGCCCAATCTAATCCATAAGGTGTATCCTTATTATATTTCATATCTAAATAAGCTTTACCTGCAATAGAAATTATCATATTCATATTCTTCTTTCTTGCAGCTTCATTTGAATCCTTCCAATTTTGTAGTATAACACTAGAATCAATTTCTGGTGATGTGTCTATTGGATCCCATCCTATTGGAGTTTTTCCATATTTCTGAACTATCTTTGAAACTCTTCCTACAAAATAATCATAATCTTCTTTTTTTGTACTATCAGCTTCATCACCACCCATGTGAAAATATTTAGATGGTGAAATCTCTGAAATTTCTTTAACAACATCTTCTATGAATTCATATGTTTTTTCACTATCTGTCATTAATGTGCTGAATCCAACATTAATCCCTGTATATAAAGGCTTCCTTTTACCATCTGGATTCAAAAAACCGTAGGAAGCTAAAGCAGCATTAGTATGTCCTGGCATATCTACCTCAGGTATAATTTCAATATATCTATCTGCTGCATATTGTACTATACTTTTAAACTGTTCTTGAGTATAATATCCACCAGGTCCCCCACCTACTTCTGTACTTCCTCCTATAAGAGTTAAGTCAGGATACTTCTTTATTTCTATACGCCATCCTTGATCATCAGTTAAGTGTAAATGTAATCTATTAATCTTATACTGAGCAGCAAGATCTATTTGCTTTTTTATTTCTTCTTCAGTGAAAAAATGTCTTGCTACATCTATCATAAACCCTCTATAACTATATTCTGGCTTATCATAAATCTTTGAACTTGGAATACTCCACTCAATATTACTAATTAAATCAGTTGCTGATATTTCTTGAGGCAATAATTGTCTTAAAGTTTGAATTCCTCTGAATAATCCCTCTGGTTTATTGGCTTTTATTTCAACTCCATTTGAAGTAGTAATCAATTCATATCCTTCATCGCCTAAATCTGAATTACCATCTATAGTAGTAAGATAAATATAATTTTGTTTTGTACCATCATTTTTATTTATTTTGAAATCATAACCTGTTGATGGCATTAATTTATCTTTTAAATATTCTGCAATCTTAGTTATTTCTGTTGTTTCAGTTTCACTATTTCCCATAACATATATAATGGTATCTTTATTAAGTATGAATTTTCCTTCATTAGCTTCATATGATAATGGCTTTGGTATAATAGTGTTATTTATACTATCTGCTTCCGCAGATACTTGGAATTCCTTATGATGATTTTTATTATTTACTGATAGTAATACAACTGAAAAAATAATAGTAATTAAATATACTATAAATCCTTTCTTATATTTCATAGCAACTTATCGCCTCCTTATAATTTATAATCATCATTAGTTTGTGAAAAAAATTTTATCTTATTCACTCTAAATCCATTACTTGCTTTTTTGTTTTCCTAAAAAAATAATTCTTATAGACTTCATTTACAAATTATTAGTACTATAAAAAAAGAGCTGTTAAAACAGCTCTAACTTTTAATATTTAAATATATAATTGCTTTCAGATGGTATATCTACTTCGTGATTTCTTTGGAAATAGTCTATAATAAGCTCACTCATATCCATATTTATTTCCTTCACTACTTCTGCATTTTCATAAGCAGGATAAATAGATGTATTGCTTGCTCTATAGTTATTTAATACAATTGTATAATCTTTATTTAAATCTATATCTTCTCCATTTTTTTTCATAGAGACAACTCTATTACCAAACTCTTTAGTTAAGTCTATTTCATAAGTTAACCCCGCATAAGTATCATAATTATAATTTTGAACCTTTGGTACTAAGAACTCTTCATTAATTTTAACTTTATCATTTTCTACCACAAAATAAGTAGCACTCTTTTCAATAGCTTCTTTAAGTTTGCTTCCCTTTATGTTAAGCACTTTTAAAGTATTAGGATATGGATAATTTATTAATACATCTCTTATTGAAACGCTCTTCTTAAATCCAATAGCACTATCGAATAATGATAAGGCTGAAAAGTCTGCATTGGAAACCTCTAATTGAACTTCATGTAGAAAATTTATAAACGGATGTCCTTTAAGTCTTGCCTTAAATATGTCATCTAAAATAATATCATTCTTAAAATGGCCTATTTCTTTATCTAAATATTCTTGTAATTCCTTATTTACATTTGTAAATCTCTTTTCTAAATTTACATTTATCTCATCATTTAACTTTGATACATCTATTAATTCATAACTTGCTTCCTTAGTTTCTGTATCAATTACTATTTTAGTAAAGTTTTGACCATTATGCATAGGTTGAGAACATATTACTCCATTAATTTTTGTTATAAAGGATCTATGTTGATGTCCACTTAAAACTATATCTATAGAATCATAAGTTTCTAATAATTCACTTGCTTGGTTTTCTTTTGTCAACGCTTCTGTTGGAGTATTTTTTCCATCTAAGCTTTTTTCAAAACCACCATGGTAACATACTATTATCAGATCAGATTTTTCTTTTAATTCTTTTTCATATTCTCCATAAATCTTAACTGGATCTAAAAACTTTATATTTTTTATATTTTTTTCTTGTTCCCAATTTGGAATAAATGATGTTGTAAATCCTATGCAACCAACCTTAAAGCCATTAATATCAAATATTCTATAAGGCTTGCTATCAAAGGCTAATCCCTTAATATTTGCATTAATAATTTTATCAGATACTAAACTATATGCAGCATTTAAATAATCTAATCCATAGTTAAATTCATGATTACCTAATATATAAGCATCATATCCTATATCTTCTAATAGTCCTATTATAGGATTATCATTTAATTGTTGTTTAGATAAATAATGTGTTAATGCAGATCCTTGAACTAAATCTCCACAATCTATCTTTAAAGAAGCCTCATAATTCTTTTCATCTTCTAAAATATAGCTTCCTATTTTTAATATTCCAAGTGATTGTTCTGTTACATAATTAGTTGGATATACATATCCATGTAAGTCACTAGTTTGATATATTACTAATTTCATAGTTCCTCCTTTGTGCTTCGCACAATGCATAATTTATAATGCATAATTTATAATGCATAATTTATAATGCATAATGCATAATTAAAGAAAAAACTCCTTACGGAGTTTTAATTGAGAGCTGCCATAGGCAGCTCTGTTCTATTCCCAAATTGAATTTAAAGTTGATTTAAAATCTTCTAATTTTGCATTTAAATCTACATTGTTAGGATCTGCTAATACTGATTCTAATACTGTATTAGCTTCACGGTATGCAGCATCTGCACCATATATTACTGGATTAGTATATAAGTTAGCAGTTGCATCTTCTAATATTGGAGCTATTAAGCTTCCAGAATTCTTGTATTCTTCTGATTGAAGAGCACTTTCTCTTACAGGGATATATCCTGTTTCTATAGCCCATGTTATTTGGTTTTCAGTTGTAGTTAAGAACTTTAAGTATTCATATGCAGCAGTTTTTTGTTCTGGTGTAGCAGTAGAGAATACATATAAATCTGTTCCTTGTTGTAATGATACATTTGTTGGATATGGAGCAACTCCTATTTCAAACTTACCATCAACACCTAGTTTAACAAAGTTTTCACCAGCATTTGAACCAACATACATTCCTAAAGTTTCATTTCCAAATGGTCCAGATAAATATTTATCTGTTCCTGCAATTCTAAAGTAACCTTCTTTAACACCTTTTAGATAATATTCAATAGCTGCTTTTGATTCTTCACTAGTAACATCTACATTATTATCATAAGTAATTCCTTCTGTTTTTAAGAAAGTTGTATAATAAGTGTGTAAAGCGTCAAATCCTGCTCCTGGAATGCCCTTAGCTTCATAAATTTTCTTAGAAACTTCAGCAAGTTCTTCATAGTTTGTTGGTACGCTTAATCCTAATTCATCAAATAAAGTCTTGTTATACCATAAAACTTCTGTTGATTTATTAAATGGAAGAGCATATATTTTTCCATCTATAGTATTGGCTTCTCTAAGACCTGGTAATATATCTTCATAATTATCAAATCCTATTGTTTCATTTTCTATATATGGAGTTAAGTCTGTAACTAAACCTTCTTCTCTCGGATTGAACATCCAATCTGGATATGCTTGAGTTATTGTTGGTAAGTTATTTGGACTTGCAACAGTTGCAGTCACTTTTTGTTGTAAATCTGGATAACTTGATTGGTTTTGTAAAGTAACAGTTATATTCGGATTTTGTTCCATAAATTTTTCTGTTAAATTTGTTAGAGATTTTTCTAAATCTCCACTCATAGCATGCCAGAAAGTAATTTCTACTGGTGCTGTAATTTCTGTTACGATTTCTTCATTAGATGTTGTAGCTCCATTATTTGATGAGCAACCTGTTAATAAACCTAATGAAAGTACTAGTGCTAGTATTTTCTTCATCTTCATAGTTTTTCATCCTCCAATTATATGGTTTGTTTTTTTTCTGGTAAAAGTACATCCCCATTTTCATTATACAGTTTTTCAGGACGATAAGAGTGTATTGGTACTAGTAACTTAGGTTTAATTAAGTTAATTATCTTAATTAAATCATAAGGATGTGCATGACCACTACATGAAACTCTTTCGAATTTAATATTTCTATCCTCAAAGCTCTTTATAAATGGTGCATACTTAGGATCAAAATCTCCTAATGGCACTGCATTTGAGTGAATATAAATTCCACCTTCCTGTAATTTATCTATATATTCAATGGCAAGTGTATCTAATTGCCAGAAAAAATCACCTTCATCATTTAATAGTCTTTCAAAGTCTATTTCTAAATCTTTATTTAATCCATACTCTTTATTATCTAATGAATAATAATAAGATTCATAACCTGTTGCTTCTTTAAGAACATAAGAATAGTATGCAGATAAAACAACTTTTCTTGGATTCGTCTTAATTATATTTAAAATTCTTTCTATATTTGAAATATAGTAGTTAAATGTTATTTGTTTATTAGGATTATATTTAACTATTTCATTTATTTTTTCTATTAACTCTGGTTCATTTGATATTTCATCTTCTCTTACTTCATCAAAGTCTTGGAAAGAAACACTAACTCCTTCTATTAATAGAACATCACAATTTTCACTTTCCCTGCAGAAATTAAGAGTAGCATCTTTTCTATATCCATGAAGTCTTATATCTCCAGTATATGAAATAACTAAATCAGGAGTTTCAATTAATAAACCACAAGCACCATAAGCATCATGGTCAACTGGCATTACTTTAACTTTTATCTTACCAATTTCAATAACTTCATTTTCCTTTACTCCAGTTATGTCTCTAGTATTCTTTCCTTTATTTTCATATAGCGGGAATAAGAAATCATTATTTATATTTAAAGTATTTAATAATGATTTTGTTCCTTCTAACGTATATAAAGGTATTTCTGGATTTAAGTAGTTCACAATCTTAGAATGATCTAAATGCATATGTGATAAGAATACAGCAGTATTCTTAAATTTATTTTCTTTAGATTCATATCCCTTTAATGGAATACTTGGATCAAACATATTATCTAAATATGGTACTAGATTTTCATCTAATAATTCTTGTAAATTTTCCGGCTGAACTGGAGCCTTTGGATTATATTCACTACCAAAATCAAAGAATATATGACTATCCTCATACACTACTTCAATTATTGTTCCTCCAATAGTTAATATACCATTGTGAAAAGTGATTTTTGTCTTTTTATCCTTTAACGCCACTCTTAACAACTCCTCTGATTATTTGTTTTCTAAATATTAAATATAAAATTAGTATTGGTACTATAGCTATAGTCGATGCTGCCATTTGAAGATGTACATTTGTACCACTTTCTGTTGCAAAGGAGCTTAATCCATTACTTAATAATCTCATTTCCTTACTATTAGTTACTAATATTGGCCATAAGAATGAATTCCATCCTGTAATAAAACTTAATATTCCCATAGTAAACAATGCTGGCTTAGCTAGAGGTATTAATATTTTTCTAATGAATTCTAAATCTGAACATCCATCTACTTTCGCTGCCTTATAATATGAAATAGGAACGCTTGTTAAATACTCTTTCAAGTAGAATATATAAAATATACTTGCAAGAGATGGTAATATTAATGCCGTATATGTATCTAGTAAACCAAGCTGTGCAATAGTTTGGAAGTTTGTAAATATAGTTACTTCATAAGGTACCATTAATAAGGCTGCCATACCTAATACTAATGCATTTTTATACTTAAACTCTAATTTAACTAAAGCAAATCCTGCTAAAATAGAAGTAATAACTGTTCCTATGGTAGTTACACCAGCAACAAAAATTGTATTAAAGAAATATCTTACAAATGGAGCCTGCTCCATTGCAATCTTAAAGTTATTCCATTGAAATTTTTCAGGAATTAATGTTGGTGGTATACTAGTTGCCTCTTGATAAGTCATTAAACTTGCTAAAATCATATATACAAAAGGAAATAATGTAATTATTGCCATAATAACTATAAATGTTTTTGATAAAACCGAATTAAATTTCTTCATATTTTCACCTACTTAGATATTCTTTTTAATATACGATTTTGTATTAATGTGAAAATTAAAATTAAAGCAAATAAGATAACAGCAGCTGCCATACCTTGGCCATATCTATTTTCTACATAGAATTTATTAAATATGTAGAATACCCCTGTTGTTGCACTATCTGCAATCCCTGCTTTCCCATTAAAAATTGAGAATACTTGTGCATAAACCTTAAATGCATTTATGAAATTGACCATTAATAAAAATGTTATTATTGGTACCATTTGAGGTAAAGTTATTCTTAAAAATTGCTCCATCTTTGTTGCACCAAACATATCAGCAACCTTATAATAGCTTTTATCAACATTTCTAAGACCTGAAAGTAATATTATTATATTAAATGCAAGTCCTGACCAAATACCGAATATAATAAGTGTTATCATACTCATATTGGGATCATCAAGGAAATTAAATGGTCCTACATTAAAAAATCCTAAAATATAATTAACAAATCCATATTCACCATTTAATAAAAATCTAAACACAACCCCTACTGCAATTACACTTGTTAAATATGGTATAAAGAAGATTGTTTCAAATATATCTTTATACTTAATTTTTTCATATATTGTAATAGCTATAAACATAGAGATAATTAATCCTACTGGAACTACTACAAATGCAAAAAGTGCTGTATTTCCTATTGCAGTATGGAATTTAGGATCTTTAAGTACTATTTCAAAATTTTTAAATCCATTAAATGTTAAGTTGTTTAAAGTTCCCTTTTGAAAAGACATAATAAAAGTCTTTATTAAAGGTAATACGTTAAATATTCCTACTATTATTAAAGCAGGAAGTAAAAATAACCATGCTTGTGGCGAATTCTCTGCTCTATATTTAAACTTCTTCATTAGTACACTCTAACTCCATTCTCTTGGAATACATAAATTCCATTATAATTAATATTAAAGCCTATTTTATCTCCTTCTAATACTTTCTTACTAATATCTGTAATAGACTTTGCATTAATATCATTAATATTAAAGTTAATTATGCAATCTTTACCAATTAATTCTACAGATTCAACCTTAACTTCAAATAATGGATTGTCACTTAATTCAAAATACTCTGGTCTAATTCCAACAATGTAATTTTCTTCTGTTAATTCACCTTTGAATCTTTCTTTATTTAAAAGTCCTAAATCAATAGAAAAATCCTTAGATACCAATTTATTTCCATCTTTTTTCATATCAATTAAATTTATTATTGGATTTCCCATGAACTTAGCTACAAAAAGATTTGCTGGTTCTAAATATAGATTTTGAGGTATATCAAATTGTTGAACTACACCTTCATTCATTAAAACGATTCTATCACTTATAGATAGCGCTTCTTCTTGGTCGTGAGTAACGAAAATAGTAGTTATTCCAATTTCTTTAACTAATCTTCTGATTTCTTCTCTAATCTTTAATCTTAATCTCGCATCTAAGTTACTTAAAGGTTCGTCAAGTAATAAAATTCTTGGATTTTGAACTAATGCTCTTGTTATAGCAACTCTTTGTTGTTGTCCTCCAGACATTTCTCCGGGCTTCTTATTTGCTAATTCTTCAATACTAGTAACTGCCATATATTTCTTCGCTATTTCCATAGCTTCACTTTTTGGCTTTTTATTTTTTCCAACAGTAAGTGGGAACATTACATTTTCTAAAACTGTCATATGTGGATATAAAGCATAATTTTGAAAAACTAATCCAATACCTCTATCCTTAGGGTGCTTATCTATAACTGATTCATTAGCAAATTTTATATCTCCACCACTTGGATCTAAAAGACCAGCTAATAAATTCAGAATTGTTGTTTTACCACATCCACTAGGCCCTAAAAGGCAAACTAATTCTCCTTCATTAATTTCAAGATTAATGCTCTTTAGAGCTTCATAACCATTACTATAAACCTTTTTAAGTTTTTCAATTCGTATCATATGCCACCTCTAATATAAATTTTAATCTGCTACTTTATTACTACATATATAATATACTAAATATATTATTTTATGACAATATATTATCTTTTTTTACTTTTATTTTTTATCAAATTTAACATTCTGTTAACTTATTTTTAATTAAATTAAAAATATTAACTAAATTTTCTTAA
>NZ_JASCQJ010000025.1:0-49129 GCF_033043255.1 Clostridium lamae
AAAGGATTTATGAATGCAGCTGTAAAAGTACCACCAGAACTTGCAGATACTATTATGGCTACAATAATATACTTTGCTGCAACTAGTATGATAATGGATAAGGTTATTAAGAAATTTAAAAAATCTAAAAAGGATAAATCTGATAAAAAAGATATTACTGAAAGGGTGGTGGAAAAATAATGTGGAGTATAATTGAACAAGTTTTTCCATATGCAATTTCTTATACAATTCCTTTATTAATTACAGCATTAGGAGCACTTTATTGTGAAAGAAGTGGGGTTGTAAATATAGGGTTAGATGGACTTATGATAATTGGGTCATTTGCAGGGGCTTTATCAGTTTCTAAATTGCAAGAAAATGGAGTGCCAGGGGCTCTATGGATTGGATTATTAGTAGCAGTAGTAATAGGAGTATTATTCTCATTACTTCATGCTTTTGCAAGTATAAATTTAAATGCAGATCAAGTTATAAGTGGTACAGCTATTAATATGATGGCTGGAGCATTAACAATATATTTAGCAAGAAATATCACAGGAAGTGGGAATATAAGAGTAGCTAATGGATTTATTCCAAAGGATATTCCAATATTATCTGAAATACCTGTAATAGGGCCACTTTTCTTTACAAAAACATATGCTACTACTTGGTTAGTACTATTAATACTATTAATTAGTGCATTCTTACTATATAGAACTAGTTTCGGATTAAGACTTAGAGCTTGTGGAGAACATCCTCAAGCAGCACAAGCAGCTGGAATTAGCGTGTTTAAAATGAGATATATAGGAGTTATGATATCTGGAGGAATGTCAGCTTTAGGTGGAGCTATAATACTATTAACATATTCAGGAGAATTTAATGGTAATGTTGCAGGTCTAGGCTTCCTTGCTTTAGCAGCGTTAATATTTGGGCAATGGAAACCTCTTGGAATATTAGGAGCAACTTTCTTCTTCGGATTTGCTTCAACTATAGCCAATGTTTCACAAGTAATACCAACATTAGCTCAAATACCTGGAGTGATACTAAAAACATTCCCTTATATAGTAACTTTAATAGCTTTAGTATTATTCTCTAAATCATCACAGGCACCTAAGGCTTCTGGAGAACCTTTTGATACAGGCAAGAGATAACATATTGATATAAAAAATATTATATATGGGGGAATGAGATATGAAAATATTTCTAGACACAGCTAACGTAGATGAAATAAGAATTGCAAATGATATGGGTGTTATTTGTGGTGTAACTACAAATCCATCTCTAATAGCTAAAGAAGGAAGAGATTTTAAGCAAGTAATAAAGGAAATTACATCTATTGTTGATGGTCCAATTAGTGCTGAGGTTATAAGCTTAAACCATGATGAAATGGTGGAAGAAGCTCTTGAACTTATTAAAATCCATCCAAATGTGGTTATTAAAATTCCAATGACTATAGAGGGATTGAAGGCTGTAAACATATTATCATCAAAGGGAATAAAAACTAATGTAACATTAATTTTTTCTACTGCTCAGGCTTTATTAGCAGCTAGAGCAGGTGCAAGTTATGTTAGTCCTTTTATAGGTAGAGTTGATGATATAGGCAGTAAGGGAGTAGAACTTATTGAAGAAATAGCATCAGTTTTTAGGATTCATAATATAGCGACAGAAATAATAGCAGCTAGTGTTAGAAGTCCAATTCATAGTATTGAGGCAGCATTAGCAGGAGCTCATATAGCAACAATTCCATATAATATTTTAATTCAAATGACAAAAAATCCTTTAACAGATATAGGCATAGAGAAATTTTTAAGTGATTGGAATCATAGTGCTAAAAAATAATGTAAGTATTCTATATTAAAGGTTATAATAATTGATTTTAAAGTGCTTTTATTAAAGACATCTAAAGTGTTAACCAAAGATATAAAAAATATCTTTAAATGCTTTAGGTGTCTTTTTATTCTAGTTAACTTTATTTTTTTAATGCCATATGGTAAAATAATCATAAAATGTTAATTTAAGTAAAATAATTCGGTTATTATTAAAATAACATAAATATAAAATTAGGAGGGGAAAAATGAGAATTAAAATGGGAAAGCTAAAAAGGTTCTTAGCTTTAGTTGCAGTTTTTACTTTTATAGTAGGTAATTTACCTATGAATTTAGTTAAAGCTGTAGGAGAAGAATTATCAACAGAAACAATTCAAATTCTTGCAACAACAGATTTGCATGGAAGGTTTACTCCGTTTGATTATGCAAGAGCAACGAAATCAGATGGAGGGTTAACTCAGATAGCCACGTTGGTTGAACAAGAAAGAGCGAAAAATGATAATACTATTCTTGTTGATAATGGAGATACTATCCAAGGAAACTATAATCACTTATTCTTGAAAGATAAAGTAAATCCAATGATATTAGGCTTAGGTGAAATAGGATATGATTCCTATAGTTTTGGTAACCATGAGTTTAATTTTGGGATGGATAAACTATTTGAAATAACAAATCAAGCGAAGAGTGCTAATATAGCCGTATTATGTGCTAACCTCTATAAAGATGGTAAAAGGGTATTTCAAGCATATAATATGAAAACTTTAAAGAATGGGGTAAAAGTTGCAACAATAGGAGTTGTTACACCACATATCACCAAATGGGATGGGCCTAACTTAGTTGGATATGAACCAACTAATCCAGCTCAGGAAGTTGCAAAAGTTATTGAAGAGATAAAGAAGACAGAAGGTGGAGCAGATGTCTATGTTGTAACCGCTCACATGGGTTATGAAAATGAATATGGAAGTGGAGATTCAGCTAAAGAAGTAGCAGAGAAGAATCAAGATGTAGACATTGTTATTATGGGACATAGCCATATGGCAGATCTTAATAAGACAGCAGGTAATGCAATTTTAATTCAGCCTACAAATAATGCTGGAAGTTTAGGGAAAGTTGAAATAAGCTTAACTAAAAAAGATGGTAAATATGAAATAACTAGTAAAAAAGGAAGTTTCATTAGTACATCTAAAGTTGTAGAAGATACTGAGTTAGGTAACAAATTAAGTGAATATGATGAAAGAGCTAAGGAGGATGCGAATACAGTTATAGGGAATCTTAAAGGCCATGATTTAGCAGACAAAAATGAAATTGCAGATATTCCAGAGTCATTAGTTAGAGATCAAGGTGTAACAGATTTTGTAAATGAAGTTCAGCTATATAATAGTTCTAAACATTTAACTGATAAGGGAATAAATCCAAGTGATGTATATCTTGTATCAGCAGCGGCTTTATTTGATGCAGATTCTAATATGAAATCTGGAGAAATAAAAAAATCAGATGTATCTAAGATTTATAAATACGATAATAAACTTTACACAATAAAAACTACTGGAAAGCAACTTAAGACTTTTATGGAGTGGACAGCATCAATATATAATACTTTTAATAATGGAGATTTAACAGTATCACTAAATCCTAATATTCGATTATATCAATACGACATGTTTGATGGAATAAGTTATGAAATAAATATTTCTAAAGCAGCAGGAAGCAGAATTGAAAATGTTAAGTTTGAAAAGGATGGAAAAATTGTTGAAGACACTGATGTAGTATATCTATCAGTAAATAATTATAGATATGATTCAGTTTTATCAGGATTATTTGAAGCAGGTACTCATGAAAAGATATATGATACAAATAATGATAGTATTTCTGATATGAGAGACTTAATAACAGATTATATAGTAAATGTTAAAGGTAGTACTATAGAAAGAAATATAGATGATAACTGGAAGCTTACAGGAGTAAATTATGACGAAAAATTAAGAGCAGAAGCAGTTAAATTAGTAAATGATGGAGTGATTAAAATACCAGCATCAGAAGATGGAAGAACTCCTAACGTAAAAAGTTTAACTATAAATGATGTTTTAGTTGCTAAAAATTTAAAGAGGATTGAATTAATAAGCTTTAATGATTTACATGGAAATGTACAAGAAAGTGGTAAAAATGTTGGAATAGCTAAGTTAGCATCAGCAATAAAGGAAAAAACTATATTAAATGGTTTTTCTAATTATGAAGCTATACCATTATCTGCAGGAGACTTGTATCAAGGTACAGCTATATCTAATCTTACTAAGGGAGCTCCAGTAAATGAATTTTTAAAAGATATAAAAATACCTGCATCTTCAGTTGGAAATCATGAATTTGACTGGGGAAAAGATTTAATAGCTAAATGGGCAGAACAAGGTAATTTTGATTTCTTAGCTGCTAATATTATAGATAAAAATACAGGAAAGCCTGTTACATGGGCAGATCCATATAAGATTATTGAAGTAGATGGGGTTAAAATTGGTTTAATAGGAGTTACGACACCAGAAACAGCTTACAAGACAACACCAGCAAATGTAGCTGATTTAACCTTTGAAGATCCTTCAATATCAGTTCAAAAATATGCTGATAAATTAAGAAATGAAGATAAGGTTAATGCAGTAGTTGTATTATCTCACTTAGGTGCAACAACAGATAAGACTGGAAAAACTACAGGAGAAGCTGTGGATTTAGCAAATAAGGTTAAAAATGTTGATGCGATTATAGCTGCACATGATCATCAATTTACAAATGCAGAAGTTAATGGAATTAAGATAATTGAGGCTGGATATAATGGAAGAGCTTTAGGATTGTTAACTTTTGATTTTGATAATACAGGAAAATTAGTTGAACTTAATGCTAATTTAGACATGCTATTTGAAAGAAGCTCTACTATAGTACCAGATGAAGCTTCCGCAAATATAGTAAAGAAATATGAATCTGAGTTAGAACCTATTTTAAAAGAAAGAGTAGCAGATTTAGATAAGGATTTATCTCATGATAGAAATGAAGGACTTACACCACTTGGCATAGTTGTATCTGAGACAATGAGAAAAGTTACAGGTGTAGATATTGCAATAACTAATGGTGGAGGAATTAGAGCACCATTATCAATGGGAGTATTAACAATGGGAGATTTATATACAATATTACCTTTTGATAATACTTTAGTGACAATGGAATTAAAGGGAATGGATATTAAAGCTGCATTAGAGCATGGAATTATGCCAGAAAACTTTGGATGGGGACAATTCTCAGGAGTTAAGGTTTGGTATGATAAAAATGCTGAAGCTGGAAATAGAATAACATCAATTAGATTAGCTGATGGTACTCCATTAGATATGGATAAATATTATACAGTTGTAGTAAATGACTTTATGGCAACTGGTGGAGATGGTTACAACTTCAGTAATGCTAAAAATATGAAAGATACAATGCTTGTAATGAGAGACGAAATAATTAAAGAATGGAAAGCTAATGGTGTAGATACAAATACTGCAAATCTATTAATAGCAGGAGTAGATGATACTAAAGATAATACAAACCCAGGAGGAAATCCAGGTGAAAATAATAATGGACAAGAAGGATCAAATAATGGAGGTAATTTACCTAACACTGGAGGAAGAAACCCTATGGTATTATTAATAATTGCTATTGAAATATCAGGGGTTGGTTATACAATGTTTAGAAAGAAAACTGAGAAAAAGGTTAGTTAATTTCTGGGGGGCTATCTTATAATATAGATAGCTCCTTTTCATGGTAGAAAGTAAGAGATAAAATTTAAGATAATCAAAATTCATAAAATAATTAAGTTTAAGTCACTTGTCTAGAAAAGAATTAGAATTAGAAATTAGGAAATAATATTATTATTATAGTAAATAAGCTTGATAAATTGAAATTATTAATTCATAATATAAATACATATATAAATTCGAATATACATATCTTTAATGTATCTTATGAAACTCCCATAATTAGAACTTAAGAATAAAATATGGAGGTGTAATTTTGAATAGGGAAAATTACGAGAAAAAGACTTTAATAGAATTAAAGGAAATAGCAAAAGAACTTAACATAAAGAATATCAGTAAATTAAAGAAAAGTGAGATTATTGATGAAATATTAGATAAGTCTCCAAAAAGCATAGAAAAGGACGGCGTTATATTACAAGAAAAGATAACACCTAAGATAAAAGTTGAAGAGGATTCAAGTATTATTAAAGAAAACAAAGAAGAAGTTAGGGAAGAAAAAAGAGAAAGATTAAAGGTTATGATAAATGAATCGGATACAGCAAAAGGTGTATTAGAGATTTTAGAAAATAACAGTTTTGGATTTTTAAGATGTAATAATTATCAAACAGGAGAAAATGATATTTATGTATCTCCATCACAAATAAGAAGATTTAATCTGAGGACCGGCGATGAGGTTCAAGGAAAAGTTAGGGAATCAAAAGAAGGAGAGAAATTCAAAGCATTACTATACGTTGAAAAAGTAAATGGAGAGAATCCAGAAAGAGCAGTAGGTAGAAAATCCTTTGAATCATTAACTCCAATATATCCAGAAGATAGACTTCATTTAGAAACAAGTAATGAAAATGACTTATCATCAAGATTAATGGACATAATTTGTCCGATAGGTAAAGGTCAAAGAGGTATAATAGTAGCACCACCTAAGGCTGGAAAGACTACATTATTAAAAAAAGTAGCACAAAACATATCTAAAAATTATCCAGAAGTTAAATTAATAGTATTACTAATTGATGAAAGACCTGAAGAAGTAACAGACATGAAGAGATCAATAAATGGTGATGTAATATATTCAACATTTGATGAAGAACCTCAAAACCATGCTAAAGTATCACAGATGGTTCTAGAGAGAGCGAAGAGAATGGTTGAGCAAGGTAAAGATGTAGTGATTTTATTAGATAGCTTAACTAGACTTTCTAGGGCATATAATTTAACTATAACACCAACTGGTAGAACTTTATCTGGAGGGTTAGATCCAGGTGCATTAATTATGCCTAAAAAGTTCTTTGGTGCTGCTAGAAATGTTGAGGAAGGCGGAAGTTTAACTATTTTAGCAACAGCATTAGTAGATACTGGTTCAAGAATGGATGATATGATATTTGAAGAGTTTAAGGGAACAGGTAACATGGAAGTTCATTTAGATAGAAAGCTACAAGAAAGAAGAATTTTCCCTGCTATAGATATATATAAATCAGGTACAAGAAAAGAAGATCTTATTTTAACTAATGAAGAAAAAGAAGTGGCTTATTCAATAAGAAGAGTTATGTATAGAGATGGAAATGTAGAAAATGTTACAGAAAAATTAATAAATATGCTTTCAAAAACTAAGAATAATAAAGAGTTTATCAATATATTTAGCAAAAGCGAAATAGAAAAAAGATAAAAAAACTATGGGATTTTTTTCCCATAGTTTTTTTACTTTTTAAGTACTAATTTATCGGCTAACTTCACAATATTTTTTTTAGAATATAATGATGATAATTTAGATAAATTTAATCGCATTTTTTCTAACTCTTTAGGATTAGAAATCAAATTATCTATAATCAGATTTATTTCTAATAAATTATCTATATAGAGAGCATATCCATTAGAAGTTAAGAACTCTACATTTTGAGTTTCTTGACCTGGAATAGCAAATGGTATTAATAAAGGTAAGTGTTTATTTATAGCCTCAGTAACAGTTAACCCACCAGGTTTGCTTATTATTAAATCTGAATATTCCATTAGATAATCGATATCCTTAGAGAAACCTAATATATGAAGTTTTTTATTTTTAATAGAATTATTATATTCTTTTAATAAACTATCTTTAAGACTTTCATTTTTACCACAGACTACAGTGATTCTCAGTTTATTTGAGTTATTTAATAATTCCTTTAATACGTAAGATATATTCTTTAATCCCATGCTTCCGCTCATTAATAAAATATTAAAATAATCATCATCTTTAGTAGATTTAATATCTAATTCATTATGGGAAAACTCATCTTTGACAGGAATACCATAAGAAAATATTTTGCTAGAATCAATTCCCCTAATTGAAAGATCAGTCTTAGTATTCTCACTTGCAGTAATATAAGCATCTATATTGGTATCTATATAAGTAGAATGTGCTTTAAAATCAGTAACTATTACAATTGTAGGAATGTCTAATCCTTTCCTTTTTAGAGCACCTATAATGCTTACTGCAAAAGGGTGAGTGACTAAAATTATATCTGGTTTTGCTGTGTCAACTAATCTTTTAATTTTTCTTTTAGTCATTGAGAATACAAATGATAAAAGCTTATTAGTAATTTCTTTATCGGTTATATTATAAGCAATACCATAAGTTTTAGGAAAGAAAGCAGCCGACACTTCGTATCCGGTAATAAATAATTTAGTTAAAAATTTACTATTATTTTTTAAAAAATCATGAGTTATTACTTCATATCCAGATTCTTCAAAGGTAGTTGTAATAGATTTTGCAGCTTGATTATGGCCTTCACCAGTAGAAGTTGTTAGTATTAAAATTTTCTTCATATATAACACTCGCTTTTCTAAATAACATAATAAAAAAATTTAAATTATACCAATATACATATTATAATATAAATTTACTAGTAAAAGTCAAAAAATAAAAAAATATAATATGCTTATTATATAAATATATATATATATTCTTTACATATTATATCCTTTTATTTAAATTATTAAAAAATAATGATTATTATTTTGATAAAAAGAAAATGGGAAAGATATTATCTTTCCCATAATTTCTATTTGTTAAGATTAAATCTCTTATTGAATTTGTCAACTCTTCCGCCAACATCAATAATTTTTTGTTTACCAGTGAAGAATGGGTGGCATTTAGAGCATATTTCTACTTTTAGTTCGTCTTTAACAGAACCAGTTGTAAAAGTATTTCCACATGCACACTTAACTACAGCTTCGTGATTGTATTTTGGATGTATGCCTTCTCTCATATTTTTCACCTCTTTCGAATACTTAAATAACTACTAGAGTATATCACAGGTTAATATTATGGTCAATATTCTACATAATAAAAATATCTTTGATTACT
Organism: Clostridium lamae; assembly: GCF_033043255.1. Lineage (NCBI taxonomy): Bacteria > Bacillati > Bacillota > Clostridia > Eubacteriales > Clostridiaceae > Clostridium > Clostridium lamae. The sequence goes on from NZ_JASCQJ010000025.1 coordinate 8,913, forward strand.
TATAAACAAAAATGCTATAATCTATATATCTAATGTAAAGGAGACATAAATATGAGTAAATTATATTTTAGATATGGAGCCATGAATTCAGGAAAGTCAACGCACCTTATGCAGGTAGCATACAATTATGAAGAAAGAGGCATGAAGGTTATATTAATTAAGCCATTTACAGATACTAAGGGTGGAGATAAATTAGTTTCAAGGCTTGGTGTAGAAAGAAAAGTAGATTTTGCTATTTATGAAGAAGATAGTATATTAGAAAAAGTAAAATGTTATAAAGAAAATAATGGGAATATAGATTGTATTTTAGTGGATGAAGTTCAATTTCTAAAGTCAAATCAAATAGATGATTTATTTGAAATAGCTGTAGGACTAGAGATACCAGTTATTTGTTATGGACTTAGAACAGACTTTAGGATGCAAGGCTTTGAAGGTAGTATAAGATTACTATTATTAGCACATAGCATAGAAGAGATGAAAACTATATGTAAATGTGGAAGGAAAGCAGTCTTAAATGGTAGAAAAATAGATAACAGATTTGTCTTTGAAGGAGAGCAAGTAGCTATTGATAATGTTAATAATGTAGAATATGAATCTTTATGTGGACACTGTTATTTTAAATATAAAAATAATTTATAATAAGAGAGTGTGGTAGTATGAGAAAGTGTGAAGTAGGGGGCCAAGCTGTAATTGAAGGCGTTATGATGAGAGGAAGCAAAGGTCAAGCTACTGCAATTAGAAAGCCTAATGGTAAAATAGAAATAGATATGAAAAAGATAGTTCCAATAACTAAGAAATATAAAATTTTAAATATTCCTTTCATAAGAGGAATATTCGTTCTTATTGATTCTTTAGTTACAGGAATAAATACTTTAAATTATTCAGCTTCCTTTTTTGAGGATGATGAAGAAGAAGAATCAAAGTTTGAACTTTGGTTAAAAAATAAATTTGGAGAAAAAAGTAATGATTTAATAGTAGGAGGTACTATGGTATTATCTTTTGCCTTAGCTATCGGATTATTCGTTGCTTTACCTACAGGGATTGCATCATTATTTAGCATAATGAAGTTAAATCCAGTACTATTAAATTTAATAGAAGCGCTTATTAGAATTACAATTTTACTTATATATATGTATTCAATAAGTAAAATGGAAGATATTTATAGAGTTTTTCAATATCATGGAGCTGAACATAAATCAATATTTTGCTATGAAGCTGGAGAAGAACTAACTGTAGAAAATGTTAGAAAATTTACTAGATTTCATCCAAGGTGTGGAACTAATTTTTTATTTCTTATTATGTTTGTAAGTATAATAATTTTTAGTTTCACTGGTTGGGGAAGTTTTTTTGAAAGACTTGCACTAAGAATAATATTTATACCAATAGTTTCAGGGATAACATATGAGTTAATAAGATGGCTTGGTAAAAGTGATAATGTTTTATCCAAAGTAATAGCTTATCCAGGTCTAAAGCTTCAAGAACTTACTACTAAAGAACCTGATGATGATCAATTAGAGGTAGCTATAGCAGCTCTTATGAGAGCAGAAGGAATAAAACCAAATCAAAAAACTATAGGTGAACTTTTAGATATGGGATCTAAAGAGTTGAAAGATAGAAGTATAGATACGTATATTTTAGATGCTCAATTATTGTTAGGAATGGTATTAGGAAAAGACAAGATATATCTTATTACAAATAGAGATAAAGAGGTTTCAGAGAAGGATAAACAAGAGTATATTTCTTTAATTAAAAAAAGAAGTGAAAAAATGCCTATAAAGTATATATTAGGTGAAACAGAGTTTATGGGCTTTGATTTTGATGTAGAAGAAGGTGTTTTAATTCCTAGAGGTGATACTGAAATACTTGTAGAAGAATTATTATCTATTATTAGGGAAGACGATAAACTAAAAGTTTGTGATCTTTGCTCAGGGAGTGGAGCAATAGGAATATCTTTAGCAATGTATAGAAAAAATATAGAAGTAGATGAAATAGATTATTTCGAAGTTCCAGAAAAAGTTACTAAAAGTAATATAGTTAAGCATGCTTTGGAAAATAGAGTTAAATTTATTAAGAGTAATTTATTAGAAGAGCCAATCAAAGCAGGAAGGAAATATGATGTAATTGTGTCAAATCCCCCATATATAAAGTCTTGTGAAATTGAAAAGCTTATGGATGATGTTAAACTTTATGAACCTCATACAGCATTAGATGGTGGAGATAATGGTTTAGTATTTTATAAGGAGATAGTTGAGCAAAGTAAGTTAGTACTTAATGAAAACGGAGTTTTGGCTTTTGAAATTGGCCATGATCAAGGTCTTGATGTAAGAATACTAATGGAAGAAGCAGGATTCACAAATGTAAAATTGGTAAAAGATTTAGCGGGATTAGATAGAGTTTTACTGGGATACTTTAAATATTGATAAAGATATATCTCTTGTGATATAATAGGGAGATGTAAAAAAATAAATAACGGAGTGATATTTATGTTATTAGATAAATTAGCGTTCATAGAAAATAAATATGATGAATTATCAGTAAAGATATCAGATCCTTCAATTATGGCTAATCAAAACGAATGGAGAAAGCTATGTAAGGAGCATGCTGATTTAGAGATTATTGTTACAGCTTATAGAGAATATAGAACAGTTATAGATGATTTAGAAGCTAATAAGGAAATGTTAGCAGATGAAAGTGATAAGGAAATGAGAGAAATGCTTTCTGAAGAAATTTCTATGCTAACAGAAAGGAAAGCAGAGTTAGAAAAACATATTCAAATTTTACTATTACCTAAGGATCCTAATGATGAGAAGAACGTATTTGTAGAAATAAGAGGAGGAGCAGGTGGAGACGAAGCAGCTTTATTTGCAGCAAACCTTTTTAGAATGTATACAAGATATGCTGAAACTCAAAGATGGTCAGTTGAACTTATGAGTGCCAATGAAACTGATATTGGTGGCTTTAAAGAAGTAGTATTTATGATTAAAGGTAGTGGCGCATACTCAAAGCTTAAGTATGAAAGTGGAGTTCATAGAGTACAAAGAGTTCCTGATACAGAATCAAGTGGTAGAATTCATACATCTACTGCAACTGTGGCAGTATTACCAGAAGTTGATGATGTTGAAATAGAAATCAATGAAAAAGATTTAAGAGTAGATGTTTATAGATCTTCAGGTAATGGAGGACAGAGTGTTAATACAACAGATTCAGCAGTAAGAATTACACATATTCCTAGTGGTGTTGTTGTTGCTTGTCAAGATGAGAAATCACAATTGAAAAATAAAGAAAAAGCTATGAGGATGTTAAGAGCTAGACTATATGAAGCAGCTGAAGCTGAAAGAAGCGCTGGAATAGCTGAAGATAGAAAGAGCCAAGTTGGTTCAGGGGATAGAAGTGAAAGAATTAGAACATATAACTATCCACAAGGAAGAGTAACAGATCATAGAATAGGTTTAACACTTTATAAGTTAGAATCATATTTAAATGGAGATATTGATGAAGTAATAAATGCATTAATCACAGCTGATCAAGCTGAAAAAATGAAGCAAATGGGAAACACAGACGCTATTTAATAAAAAAAGCCTTGCATTTTTAATGTGAGGCTTTTAAAGTAGGTGGGGCAATGAAGATACTTAAAGCCTTGAAGAAGGAAAGAAAGCAAAATAAACATTTCTTTATATTTATGGTAGCACTTTTTTTTATTCTTCCTATAATAGCTTTTCTATCACAAATAAAATCAATATTTTTGTGGGCTTATTTAGGAACAATAGAGTTTTTAATAGTTATAGCATGTATAAATAAATTTAACTATCATACTTTGAAATTTTCTTGTAATAACAATAAACTTAAATTAAGAAGTGGAATATTTACCAAAGAGTCAGTTATACTATGTGATAAGGTTGTTGTAGTGCATACTGATAAGGATAAAGAAGAAATGGACATAATACTTATAAGTACAGTAAGATTCAGAAATAAATATTTAAAACCAATTTCTATGAGCTTTTTAAAGAAGTATCCAGAAGCTTTAGAAGAGTACATAAAAGCTAAAAAAATGAATCCTGAAGAGAATTATTTTTTTCAGATAATAAGAAGGGGAGCTTTAAAAAAATATATTTTATTGGATGTTATATATAAAAATTGCGTAAGAGCTTCCTATACGGCCTCTGCTATAGAAAATATAAAAATAGCGAGGGAACAAATAGAGTTATAATAAATGAAATAAGAAAGAAGGAGTCTTTTTGGAAACAAAGATAAGTATTATTAAAGATATTGATAATGATATTGAATACTTAAGGGAAGCAGCATGTATAATATATAATGGTGGTATTGTAGCTTTTCCAACAGAAACTGTATATGGACTTGGAGCAAATGCTTTAAACGAAGAGGCTGTAGATAAAATATTTAAGGCGAAAGGTAGACCGCAAGATAATCCATTAATAGTTCATGTTGCTTCTAAAAATATAGATAATTTAGTTGAAGAAGTACCTGAAATAGCGAAGGAGCTAATAGATAAATTTTGGCCAGGACCCTTAACAATAATTTTAAATAAGAAAGATATAATACCTAATAGAACTAGTGCTAATTTAAAATCTGTTGGAATAAGGATGCCAGATAATGAAATTGCTTTAAAATTAATAGAACTTTCTGGATTCCCTATAGCAGCTCCATCGGCTAATATATCTGGAAGACCAAGTCCCACAGATGTAGAAAGGTGTATAGAAGATTTAGAAGGAAGAGTAGATTACATTATTGGTGGTGAAAAAAGTGATGTTGGGGTAGAATCAACTATAGTTGATTGTACAGTAATGCCACCAGTAGTATTAAGACCAGGTGGAATAACCTTAGAAATGCTTAAGGAAATTTGTAGTGATATTACTATAGATAAAGCTATACAAGGGAAACCAGATGCTAATTTAAAGCCTAAGGCACCTGGAATGAAGTATAGACATTATGCTCCAAAAGCAAAGTTACAAATAATAAAAGGAAATAAAGAAAAAACTATTGAAAAAATCAATGAAATAGTACAAAATTATATAGAAAATCAAAAAAAAGTTGCAATTTTGTCTACAGAAGAATTGTCTAGTAGATTTCCTTTAGGAGAAATTATTGCTTTAGGAAGTGAAAAGAATTTAAATGATATAGCAAGAAATTTATTTGAAGCTCTTAGAGAATGTGATGATATGAAAGTAGATTTTATTTTATGTCAAGCATTTGAAGAAAAAGGTGTGGGGCTTGCCATAATGAATAGATTAAACAAAGCAGCAGGATTTGATATATTAGAAGTATAATCAGGGAGGGAGGGGGAAACCTTTCCTTTTTTTATGAATTTATATAATACTTCATTTAGTTTTTGAGTGTGCTATAATAAGATCGCTATGATTTGAAGCAAAGTGACTTAATAAGCAACATTATATAGCGCATTTTTTATAATATTATAGTTGGGAGGAGTATCAGTGAAGAAGATAGCAATTGGCTCTGATCATGGAGGCGTTGAACTTAAGGCTGAAATCAAAGAATTCTTATTAAAAGAAGGATATGAAGTAAAAGATTTTGGAACTAATTCAACAGGTTCATGTGATTATCCGGATTATGCACTACCAGTAGCAGAAGCGATAGCTCAAAAAGAATATGATTTTGGAATCTTAATTTGTGGTACAGGAATAGGAATAGGAATTGCAGCTAATAAAGTTCCAGGAATTAGAGCAGCACTATGTTCAGATACGTTTAGTGCACATGCAACAAGAGAACATAATGATGCCAATATATTAACATTAGGTCAAAGAGTAGTAGGACCTGGATTAGCATTAGATATAGTTAAAACATTTTTAAATACTGAATTTGAAGGTGGAAGGCATCAGAATAGAGTAGATAAAATTTCAGAAATAGAAAAAAAATATAATAAATAAATTAAATTGCTATAGGAGGAATTGGAATGAGTAAAGTAACTCAAATTGATCACCCATTAATATTACACAAATTAGCTTTTATTAGAAGTAAGGAAACAGGTTCAAAAGACTTTAGGGAGTTAGTAGAAGAAGTTTCTATGTTAATGGCATATGAAGTAACTAGAGATTTAAGTACTGAAGAAGTGGAAATAGAGACTCCGATATGTAAAACTAAATGCAAGATGCTTTCTGGTAAGAAGATGGCTATAGTTCCAATATTAAGAGCAGGATTAGGAATGGTAGATGGTATGCTAAAACTTATACCAGCAGCTAAAGTTGGGCACATTGGACTATATAGAGATGAAGAGACACTTCAACCAGTAGAATATTTCTGTAAATTGCCTCAAGATATAGCAGAAAGAGATGTAATTGTAGTAGACCCTATGCTTGCAACAGGAGGTTCAGCTGCAGATGCAATAACCATGTTAAAGAAGAGAGGAGCTAAGAATTTAAGACTTATGTGCTTAATTAGCTCTCCAGAAGGAATTGAATTTGTACAAAATGCACATCCAGATGTAGACATTTATGTGGCTGGAATAGATGAAAAATTAAATGAGCATGGATATATAGTTCCAGGACTTGGCGATGCTGGAGATAGATTATTTGGAACTAAATAATATAGGGTTAAAGAGGCGTGTAAAAACGCCTCTTAATTTGTTTATTTACTATGTAATGTGTATAATGGGATTATATAAATAAGATAATAAATATAAGATTATAAATATGTAAATATATTAGGAGGAACCTAGAATGGAAAAGAAAAAGGTAATAACGATATTTGGAACAAGGCCAGAAGCAATAAAAATGGCTCCTTTAGTAAAAGAGTTAGAAAGTAGAGAAGGTATTGAATCTAAGGTTTGTGTTACAGCTCAACATAGAGAAATGTTAGATCAAGTATTAGAATTATTTGATATTTCTCCAGATTTTGATTTAAATATAATGAAGAGTAAACAAACTCTAACTGGAATAACCAATAAAGTTTTAGAAGGACTAGAAGAGATTTTTATTAAAGAAAAACCTGATATGATATTAGTTCATGGTGATACTACTACTACATTTTCAGGCGCTCTTGCAGCTTTTTATCAACAAATAAAAGTTGGTCATGTAGAAGCTGGTCTTAGAACATTTGATAAGTATTTTCCTTTTCCTGAAGAGATGAATAGAAAACTTACAGGTTCTTTAGCTGATTTACACTTTGCTCCGACAAAGGGCTCTAAATCAAACCTTTTAAGGGAAGGCGTTAATGAAGGTGATGTATTCATAACAGGAAATACTGTGATAGATGCAATGCTTCATACAGTTAAGAATAATTATAAATTTGAAAATGAATTATTAAATACTATAGATTTTGAAAATAAAAAAGTAATTATGATAACTGCACATAGAAGAGAAAATTGGGGTCAAGGAATAGAAAATATTTGTGATGCTTTAAATAAAATAGTTGAAGAAAATGATGATGTTGAATTAGTATATTTAGTTCATTTAAATCCAGTAGTAAAAGATGTAGTAACAAAAAAATTGGGTAACAAAGAGAGAATACATTTACTTCCTCCTATGGACACTAATGAAACTCATAATTTAATGAACAAGTGCTTTATGGTAATGACTGATTCAGGTGGATTACAAGAAGAAGCACCTCATTTAGGAAAACCAGTTTTAGTATTAAGAGATGTAACAGAAAGACCAGAAGCAGTAGAATATGGAACTGTAAAATTAGTAGGAACAGATGTTAATAATATAGTTAATGAAGCAAATATATTAATAAGAGAAGCGGAAGAATATTTAAAAATGAGTAAAGCTACAAATCCTTATGGAGATGGGCTTGCATCAAAAAGAATTGTTGATATTATAGAAAATTATTTTGGAATAAGTAGTAATAAAATAGAAGAATTCATCAGATAATTTTCTTGCAATTTCAAAAATTGAGATAATTGGGTTGAAATAAAGGAATAAAGTGGTATAATTGAATTGTGTTAATTGTTTAACGATTCAAAATATTGAATTAAAAGGAGATGGGAATATGAGAGAAGTTGTAATTGCGAGTGCAGTAAGAACTCCTATTGGTACATTTGGTGGGGCTTTAAAGGATGTTCCGGCAGTCGATCTAGGTGCTTTGGTTATAAAAGAAGCTATAAACAGAGCAGGAATAAAAGGTGAATTAGTTGAAGAAGTTTTAATTGGTAATGTAATACAAGCTGGACTTGGACAAAATATAGCTAGACAAGCAACTATTAAAGCAGGATTACCTAATGAAGTTCCTGCAATGACTATTAATATGGTATGTGGATCAGGTCTTAGAACTGTTTCATTAGCAGCTCAAATGATTAAAGCTGGTGATGCGGATATTATCGTTGCAGGTGGAACAGAAAATATGTCTCAAGCACCATATTTATTAAAAACAGCTAGATGGGGCCAAAGAATGGGCGATGGAAAAATGGTAGACTCAATGCTTAATGACGCATTAATGGATGCTTTTAATAACTATCATATGGGTATTACTGCGGAAAACATAGCTAAAGAATGGAATTTAACAAGAGAAGAACAAGACCAATTTGCTTTAAATTCTCAATTAAAGGCTGAAGAAGCAATTAAGTCTGGAAAATTTAAAGAAGAAATAGTTCCAGTTGTTATACCTCAAAGAAAAGGTGAACCAAAGGTATTTGATACAGATGAATACCCAAGATTTGGAGCAACTATTGAAAGTTTAGCTAAACTAAGACCTGCATTTATAAAAGATGGTACTGTAACAGCTGGTAATGCATCAGGAATAAATGATGGAGCAGCAGCTTTTGTAATTATGAGTGCAGAAAAAGCAGAAGAGTTGGGAATTACTCCTTTAGCTAAAATTGTATCTTATGGACAAAAAGGATTAGATCCTGCAATCATGGGATATGGTCCATTCCATGCGACAAAGAAAGCTTTAGAAGTAGCTAATTTAAAAGTAGAAGACTTAGATTTAATCGAATCAAATGAAGCTTTTGCAGCACAAAGTTTAGCAGTTGCTAAAGATTTGAATTTCGATATGAGTAAGGTCAATGTAAATGGTGGTGCAATTGCATTAGGACATCCAGTTGGAGCATCAGGTGCAAGAATATTAGTTACATTACTTCATGAAATGCAAAAGAGAGATGCTAAAAAAGGATTAGCAACTCTATGTATAGGTGGAGGAATGGGTACAGCTCTTATAGTTGAAAGAAGATAGGACTTACTATTAGCCCTCGAGTATTCGGGGGCTTTTAATTTTTATGAATTATAAATAAGGTTTGAGATAATAATAAATACATATAAAAGAAATGAAAATAAAAAGTGAATATACATAAGAGAGTTTATTCATTTTTCTAAAAATAAATGAAATTTTAATAATATAAGATGGAGCTAATCTATCAATAAATCCAAAGAAAACTAACTAAAAGTTATAAAAAAATAAGTGAAATTGTTATCAAGGGGTACAAGGATAAATTTTTTAGAAGATAAATTTTCTGAAAAATGAAGTGGAACTTGGAAAATAAGCTATATTTAAAGAAAATAGGAAAAAAAAAGAATTTACTTAAGCAAATCAGCTGTAAATCGTTGTAATCATATTAAATTAAGAAATAATCTGTTAAATAAACTTATTTGAGATTTTCATTAATTTTTTCAGAGTACTATAATAACAAGAGTTAGTTGGGAGTGATGATAGAATGAGTAAAGAAATGAAAAATGCTATTTATAATATGCTTAAGTATGATTTAGTAGCTGGGTTCATTTTTGTACTCATATTATCTAAATTATTTAATTTAAAAGTGGCACTTATATTTTTTTTAGGATTAATAGTATCTTTCATTAATACTTCTGTAAATGGACTAATTATTGAATATTCTTTATTAAAAGGTAAGGGGATATTATTATCACTAAGTTATATTGTTAGAATAATGATTATTATTTTAATAGCAGTACCATTTATAAATGATTTATTTCAACTTTTATCATATATTTCGGGATATTTAACCCATTTTTTATTTGTTGTAATTTATTGGGTTAAGAATGGGAAAGGAAGTGATTAAGTGGAACCATTAAAGCCAATATGGTCTTTTAATATTGGACCGTTGACAGTTGATATAGTTCCGGAAATACTGATGCAATGGATAATTATTCTTTTAATTGCTATTATTGCGATTTGGTCAGCTAAGAACTTAAAACTTAGACCGAATAGAAAGCAAGTAGTGGTTGAGTATATTTATTCTATTTTAAAAAAGGTAGTAATAGCTAATATGGGGGAGGAATTTCTTGATATTATTCCTTTTATCGGAAGTCTAGCAGTATTCTTAATAATTATGAATTTAACGGGTTTATTTGGACTACCAATACCTACAAAAAGTTTTAGCGTTACAGTAGCAATGGCTTTAATAACTTTCTATATGGTTCAATATTACACTATAAGAAAGTACGGTCTGAAGAAATATTTTAGAGGATATACGTACCCTCTAGCAGCTATAACGCCAATAAATATTTTAGAAAGAATAATGCTTCCAGTGTCTTTAGCACTAAGATTATTTGGTAACATACTTGCAGCAACATTTTTAGTTGAATTATGTTATGAGGCACTAGGACATGTAGGCTTTTTAGCATCAATAGGAATACCAGTACCGATAATGGCATACTTTGATCTTTTTGATGGGGCTATCCAAGCAGCCATTTTTATAATGTTAACTATGGTTAATATAAAAATGGTAGCGGAACACTCAGGGGATGCTGAGCACTAACTTTACTAAAGTTAGTTGTAAATAAAAAATGTATTATTTTAAGGAGGATTTTATCGTGGAAATATCAATGAGAGCATTAGCAGCGGCTATAGCTGTATTAGTAGGTATAGGAGCAGCAATTGGAATAGGAAATGCAACAGGAAAGGCTGTAGAAGGAATTGCAAGACAACCAGAGGCAAGTGGTAAAATTACTACTGCATTAATGCTAGGAGCAGCGTTTGCAGAAGCAACAGCTATTTATGGTTTATTAGTATCAATTCTTTTAATTTTCGTAGGAATAAAATAATGAATTGGTTCTTCAGAAGGATGGTGAATATCTATGTTATTGGAAATAAATCCTAGTACTCTTATTGCAACATTAATTAATTTTTTTATACTATTTTTAATTTTGAAGCATTTTTTCTTTAAAAAGGTTGAAGCAATAATCACTGAGAGAGAAGATCTTATAAATGAACAATTGGACTATGCTGAAGAAGAATCTGAAAAAGCAAGAATGATAGCTATTGAAAATGAAAGAATATTAAAAAATGCTAGAGAACAAGGAAAATTAATAACAGAAAAGCATAAAGAAAAGGCTGAAAAGGTATATGATGAAATAATTAATGATGCGAACCAAGAAGCCAAAAAAATAATAGAGAGAGCTAAGATTGAAATTAATAGAGAAAAAGAAAAAGTTCAAGATGAGTTAAAGAGAGAATCAATCCATTTAGCTATTGAACTTTCTAAAAAAGTTATAGAAAAAAATATCGATGAAGGTAAGAATAGGGAACTAATAGATGAATTTATAACTAAGGTAGGTAATTCATAATGTATGAATATTTAGACCGTAGATATGCATTGGCTTTGTATGAAGTAGCAGAAGAAAAAAACAAAGTTCAACAATATATACAAGATTTACATGAGATATGTAATATTATAGATACGAATAAAGAATTCTATGAAGTAATTAAGCAACCTCAAATTAGTACAAAAATGAAGAAGAGAACCTTTATAAATATTTTTAAAGGACATATAGATGAGGAATTATTATCATTTTTATTAATTCTTATTGAAAAAGATAGAATACTATACTTAAAAGAGAAATTAGTGGAAATGGAAAAGATAGACTTAGAAAGAAAAAATACTTTTAGAGGTATAGTTAAGACTACAGTTCCATTAACTGAAGAAGAATTTAATAATTTAGTATCTACTTTAGAAAAAAAATATAATAAGCATATAATTTTAGAACAAATCATTGATGAAGAAATTTTAGGCGGAATTTATGTTAGAGTTAATAATGATGTTATGGATGCAACAGTTAAATCTAAATTAGAAGATCTTAAAGAATTAATGCTTAATTACGAAAGAAAGAAAGAAAGAATTAGAGAGAAAAAATACTTTAAAAGGTATAGTTAAAACTACGGTTCCATTAACTGAAGAAGAGTATGGTAGATTAATATCTTCTTTAGAAAAGAAATACGGGAAGCGCATAATTTTAGAACAAATTATTGATAAAGAAATTATGGGTGGAATTTATATAAAAATTAATGATGATGTAATAGACGGAACAGTTGAAGGAAAAATAAGTAAGCTGAAAAAATCTATGTTTATAAGCGAATTGAGGTGAAGGTATGAATATTAAGCCTGAAGAAATAACTTCCATAATAAAAAGAGAAATTGAAAGATATGAAAAAGAAATTAAAACAGTAGATTCAGGTACTATTATTCAAATTGGTGATGGTATAGCAAGAGTTTATGGTTTAGATGATTGTATGGAAGGCGAATTATTAGAATTCCCAAATAATGTTTTTGGTATGGCATTAAATTTAGAACAAGATAATGTAGGGTGTGTTCTTTTAGGGCCAGAAGAAGGTATTAGAGAAGGGGACATAGTAAAGAGAACTAATACAATAGTTGAAGTTCCTGTTGGAGAAGAATTGCTAGGCAGAGTAGTAAATTCTCTAGGTGATCCTATCGATGGCAAAGGACCAATTAACAATTCTGGCTATAGACCAATAGAAGTTCCAGCACCTAGTATTATCGATAGAAGTTCTGTAAATGAACCATTACAAACAGGTATAAAAGCAATAGACTCTATGATACCTATAGGAAAGGGACAAAGAGAACTTATAATCGGTGATAGACAGACAGGAAAAACAGCTCTAGCAATAGATACTATATTAAATCAAAAAGATAAAGATGTAATTTGTATTTATGTTGCTATAGGACAAAAACAATCAACAGTTGCAAATATAGTAAATACTTTAGAAGAATTTGGAGCCTTAGATTATACTATAGTCGTAAGTGGGACAGCTTCTGAATCAGCACCACTTCAATATCTAGCACCATATGCTGGATGTAGTATGGGTGAGTATTTTATGCATAAAGGAAAAGATGTTCTTATAATTTATGACGATCTTTCTAAGCATGCAGTTGCATATAGAACAATGTCACTATTACTTAGAAGACCACCAGGTAGAGAAGCTTATCCAGGGGATGTATTCTATATTCATTCAAGACTATTAGAAAGAGCAGCAAAATTATCTAAAGAAAATGGCGGAGGATCATTAACTGCTTTACCTATAATTGAAACACTTGCTGGAGATGTAACTGCGTATATACCAACTAATGTTATATCAATTACAGATGGTCAAATATTCTTAGAATCAGATTTATTCCACTCAGGACAAAGACCAGCGGTAAATGCTGGTATATCAGTTTCGAGAGTTGGTGGAAATGCACAAATAAAGGCTATGAAACAAGTTTCAGGTACTTTAAGATTAGAGTTAGCTCAATATAGAGAACTTGAATCTTTTGCTCAATTTGGATCGGATTTAGATAAAGATTCTAAAAAGAGACTAGAAAAGGGAAAAAGATTAGTAGAAGTATTGAAGCAAGAACAATATTCTCCAATGGCAGTAGAGAAACAAATAGCAATTATTTATGCTATAGTCAATGATATGCTATCAGATATAAAAGTTAGTGATATTAGAAGATTCGAAAGAGAACTTTTAGAATATATGGATACTCACAATAGAGATTTATTAAAGAAAATATTTGAAGTTAAAGCATTAACTGATGAAATAAAGGAAGAACTAGATAATTCTATTGTGGAATTCAAAAAATTATTCTTGCAAGATGCATAGCTATTTTTAGCTATGCAATTCTTTAGGAGGTGGAATCTTGGGATCAGCAGGGCTTATAGAAATAAAAAGAAGAATAAAGTCAGTTGAAAGTACAAGAAAAATAACAAAAGCTATGAATGTTGTAGCCACTTCTAAACTTAGAAAAGTAAGGAAAGAGTTAAATAATAGTGAAGATTACTATGGCCTATGTGAGGAAATAGTAAATAATTTAGTATCTTCATTACCGGATGATTATGAAAATTCCTTCTTCAATACAAATTCTAATGATTTAGATAAGTTATATATTGTCATGACTTCAGATACTGGCCTTTGTGGAGGATTTAATGGAAATATAGCAAACAGCTTAAATGAAATAATAGAAAATAAAGGCTCTAGTAGAATAGTAGTAGTAGGAAGTAAGGGAATTCCGTATATGAGAAGATATGGATTTGATACTATGAAAGAGTATATAGAAATACCAGATATACCTACTATAAAAGAAGTAAGATCTATATATGATGATGCGGTATTTATGTTTAAAAATGGTGAAGTTGGTGAAGTAAATTTAGTATTCACTGAATTTAAATCTGCTATAAAGCAAGAAGTAAGAGTAGAAAAACTATTTCCTTTAGAGATAGAAAGTAAAAATTCAGAACAATTTTTAATAGAACCTAGTTTAGAAGAAGTTTTAAATTCTAGCTTAGATATATATTTCAAATGTAAAATAAGAAGAGCTATGCTGCATTCGAAAGTTAGCGAGCAAAGTGCTAGAATGACTGCTATGGATGGAGCAACACAAAATGCTAATGATATATTACATGCATTAAACCTCAAGTATAATAGAATTAGACAAGGAATGATAACTCAAGAAATATCAGAAATTGTAGGAGGGGCAGAAGCTCAAAAATAGTAAGGAGGGATACTGTGCCTGATAAAATTGGAAAAGTAGTCCAAGTAATTGGACCTGTAGTAGATATAAAATTTAATTCAGATTCTCTACCAAATATATATAATGAAATAAGAATAGATATGGGGAATAAGGAATTAGTAGTTGAAGTAGAACAACATATGGGTGATGATATAGTAAGAACTATAGCTATGGAATCAACAGATGGATTAAAAAGAGGCATGAAGGCATTAGATATGGGAAGATGTATTACAGTTCCTGTTGGAAGAGAAGTATTAGGAAGAGTATTTAATGTGCTTGGTCATCCTATTGATAATGAAGGGGATGTCTTAATTAGAGAAATGTATCCAATTCATAGACCAGCTCCAAGTTTTAAAGATCAGTCTTTGGAACCAGAAATGTTTGAAACTGGTATAAAGGTAATAGACCTTTTAGCTCCATATCAAAAGGGTGGTAAAATAGGACTTTTTGGCGGTGCTGGAGTTGGAAAGACTGTTTTAATACAAGAATTAATTAATAATATAGCAAAAGAGCATGGGGGTCTTTCTGTATTTACAGGTGTTGGTGAGAGATCAAGAGAAGGTAATGATTTATATTATGAAATGAAGGAATCAGGAGTTATAGAAAAGACAGCCTTAGTGTTTGGGCAAATGAATGAATCTCCTGGAGCTAGAATGAGGGTTTCATTAACTGGGTTAACCATGGCAGAATATTTCAGAGATCAAGGCCAAGATGTATTATTATTCATTGATAATATATTTAGATTTACACAAGCTGGATCAGAAGTATCTGCGTTACTTGGAAGAATTCCTTCAGCTGTTGGTTACCAACCGACTCTTGCTACTGAAATGGGTGCATTACAGGAAAGAATTACTTCAACAAAAAATGGATCTATAACTTCAGTTCAAGCAGTTTATGTTCCAGCTGATGACTTAACTGACCCAGCACCAGCAACAACATTCACTCACTTAGATGCGACAACAGTTCTATCAAGAAGCATAGTTGAACTTGGAATATATCCAGCTGTTGATCCACTTGAATCAACATCAAGAATATTAGATCCGAGAATAGTAGGTAGAGAACATTATGATGTTGCTACTGATGTAAAAAATATTCTTGAAAGATATAAGGAATTACAAGATATAATTGCAATTTTAGGGGTAGATGAATTATCTGATGAAGATAAGAAAGTAGTTGCAAGAGCAAGAAGAGTTCAAAGATTCTTATCTCAGCCATTTACTGTTGCAGAACAATTCATAGGAATTAAAGGAAAATATGTGCCAGTAAAAGAAACTGTAAGAGGGTTTAAAGAAATATTAGAAGGAAAATATGATGATTTACCAGAATCAGCTTTCCTTTTAGTTGGAAGTATAGAAGAAGCTGTAGAAAAAGCTAAGACCTTAAGATAGGGGATGAAGTTATGAGTAATACTTTCAAAATAACTATTGTTTCCCTAGGTAAAAAGTCTATAGAATTCGAAGGAGAAGCATTAATAACATCTACTTTTGATGGACAGATTGAGTTTAAATCAAATCATGCACCTATAATTGTAAGCACAGTTCCAGCAACAACTACAATAATTAATGGAAATAGTAAAGAAGAATTATTTACTTCAGCTGGAATAGTATATGTGAAAAATAATGAGCTTAAGTTTTGCTGTGATGCTGCAGAAAAATCTTCAGAGATTGATAGAGATAGGGCTTTAAAATCAAAGGATAGGGCTGAAAAAAGATTAAAAGAAAATAACAATGTGGATATAGAAAGAGCTAAGAGAGCATTAGCCAGGGCAAATGCAAGAATTAGAACTTTAGATATTAATAATTAATGTTTAAGTAGTATATAAAGCCATAGGATAAATTCTATGGCTTTATATACTACTATAATAATATTTTTAATTACAATTTTTTAGTTTCAACATAGTATATTAAGATATAAGAATAAATACTAAAATGGCTATCGATATGGTAGTCTTTTTTTTATAAGTCATTATTTGTAAGTATTAGAGTTTTAAGTATTGACAATTAATCACAAATTTCAACTATTTTTATATATTATATTATGGTTATTAATTTTTGAATAAAAAATAAAAAATGGACAATAATTATAAAGGAAAGGTAGGGGGGAAAATGAGGAAATATTTAAAGTTACTACCTATATTAACCTTTGTTTTATTAATTATTGGAACAGTTCCAGTGAAATCTGAACCAATTTCAGATGATTTTTATTTTTTAGAAGAGGAAATTAATAACTATGGAATGTTCATAGAAAACGGAGTTAGAATAGAGTACAGTACAAATAATAATATAGAAGATGAAATACAATCAGTAAAAAATAATATTGAAAAACAATTTAAAGGACAAGTAAACATAGATAAAAATACTATTGCAGTTACTGATGAATATAGAGATATAAAAGTAGTAGTATGGCAGGATATGGAGGATACAAAAGTTCAAATTAGTTATGTAAATTATAACAATAAACAATTAACTAATCAATTAATGAAAGAAATAGAACAAATACAAAATTTTGCAGCTAAAAAAATAAAATATTTTAATTTCTTAAAGGTAAAAATAATAGAAGAGCGAAAGCAGAATATTTTAGATTTGCTAATGAAGAATGTGAAGGAGAATACTTTGGAGGAACTAAATGTTTTTAATGGAAAAGTGTCTAAGGGAAGGTTGATTGATGGAAGTAAGATTAATTTTTCTTTTATGACATATGATGATGAAGAATATTTAGTTCTAGGAACACCAGTGATATTCGTAACATACTAACAATTTATAATGGAGGATAATATGGAAAAAATTATAGTTGAAGGTGGTAAGAAACTAAAGGGTGAAGTGAATATTAGTTTAGCTAAAAATTCTGTTTTACCTATAATAGTTGCAAGTATTCTAAGTCCAAATGATGTAGTTATTAAAAATGCACCTATGTTAGAAGATGTAACAGTATTAACTGATTTATTATCAGGAATGAATTGTAATATTGAAAGTAATGTAAATGGTGATCTTAAAATAAATACATCCAATTTACAAGACGTAAATATGAGTAGTGAATTAATTAGAAAGATGAGGGCTTCTTTTTTAATAATGGGCCCTATGTTATCTAGATTTGGCAGATGTAGAATATCAATGCCTGGAGGATGTAATATAGGAAGTAGACCTATAGATTTACATTTAAAAGGATTTAAGCTATTAGGAGCTGAAATAGACACAGAACATGGTTATGTAGAAGCTAAGGCGAAAAAGCTTAAAGGAAATAGAATATATTTAGATTTTCCATCTGTTGGAGCAACAGAAAATATTCTGATGGCCTCAGTTTTGGCAGAGGGAACGACTATTATAGAAAATGCAGCAGAAGAGCCAGAAATTTGGGATTTAGCAAACTTTTTAAACTCAATGGGAGCAAAAATTCATGGAGCCGGAGTTGGTAAAATAACAATTGAGGGTGTAGATTCATTAAAAGGAATAACCTATAAACCTATTTATGATAGAGTTGAAGCAGGAACATTTATAGTAGCAGCAGCTATAACAAATAGTAAAATCACAATAAATGGTGCTAATGAAGATCATTTAAGACCTACAATAGAAAAATTAAAAGAGTGTGGAGTAATATTTGAAAGTATTAAAGAAGATACTATTTTAGTAGATGGAACTAGAACTAAGTCACCGGTGGATATAAAGACATTACCATATCCAGGATTTCCAACTGATATGCAAGCACAGATGATGGCATTATTATCAGTAACTAAAGGGTCAAGTATAATTACAGAAACAGTATTTGAAAATAGGTTTATGCACGTGGCAGAGTTAGTTAGAATGGGAGCTAATATTAAAATAGATGGAAGAACTGCAATAATAGAAGGCGTTGGCTCTTTAACTGGATGCGATGTTAAGGCGACAGATTTAAGAGCAGGTGCCGCAATGATTTTGGCAGGATTAGTAGCTCAAGGGAAGACCGAGATTAGCGAACTATATCATATAGATAGAGGCTATGTAAATATAGAAGAAAAATTTAGAGGATTAGGAGCTAATATATATAGAGTTGAAAAATAAAGTGATTTTAAATAAATTCAAGTAATTATATTACCTGATTAAAGGTTCTATCGCACAATGTAAAATGAATAATGAAAAATGTAAAATTAAAGAAGAAACTCCGTTAGAGTTTCTAAAATGTATATATTATTAGTAATTCGTTTCGAATTACATCAATAATTCTACATTTTACATTCTACATTTTTAATTAAGGAGCTGCTTAGGCAGCTCCTTTAATATATATTGAATTAATAAACTTAGCAATATAACTCAACATAAAAAATAAAAATTAAAGTATATTTATTATTTAAAAACATATATTTAATTGTATTACTGAAAAGGGGGTATAAAAATGAGAAGAGATTTTGCATCTACTATCTTATTTAGTATTTTAATATTAGTGCTTATGATTGTTGCACCAATGTTAATTATCAAGTCTATGCCAGCAAAAGCAAATAGTGAGGATATTATTATACCAACTACTGATGAAGAAGATAAAAGTATAATATTAGAAGGTAATAACGTTATTAGAGTCAATATCACAAAAGAGAATAGAATAGAAGAAGTTCCTCTAGAAGAATATGTAAAAAGCGTTGTATCAGGTGAAATGCCTGCAAGTTTTAGTGAGGAAGCCTTAAAAGCTCAAGCAATTGCGGCAAGAACTTATGTTGCTTCGAAAAGGTTAAGAAAATGTGATATAGCTAATGGTGGTGATGTATGTGATACAACACACTGTCAAGTTTATATAAGTAAGGAAAGTAGATTAGAGAATTGGGAAAGTAATGCTAATGAAAATTGGGATAAGATATCTAGGGCTGTAGATGATACTAAAGGGATAGTATTAACATATAATAGTGAATTAGTTTTATACCCACAGTTTTTTTCAACTAGTTCAGGAATGACTGAGAATGCAGCAGATGTATTTTCAAATGAAGTCCCATATTTAGTTTCAACAGAAAGTAAAGGAGAAGAAATAGCTCCAAAATTTGAAACCGAATTCTCTTTGGATATAAATGAGTTTGTAAATAAAATTAATGATAAATATCCTGAAGCCAATATGACTACTGATAATCTAGAGCAGAATATTGAAATAATAAGCAGAAGTGAAGCCGGAAGTATTAAAGAAATTAGACTTGGTAAAACGAAAATTAGAGGATTAGACTTTAGATTGACCCTTGGATTAAGTTCAAGTAATTTTGAATATATCATAAATAATAATAAAGTAACATTCAAATGCAGAGGATATGGTCATGGAGTGGGAATGAGTCAATGGGGGGCTAATGTTATGGCTAAAAATGGGTCTGGTTATAATGAAATATTAAAGCACTACTATACTGGAGTTGAACTTAAAAATTTGATTTTTAAGGAATAGTTTATTGAAATGAAAACCTTAAGGAGCTTGATTAATCAAGTTCCTTTTTTTTTATTTAATAAAAGAATTATAACTAAGTAAAAAAATATGGCATTTGTAGATAATTGTAGAAATTTGATGCAAATAAATCTAATTGAATTTGTATTAATTTACTACAGAAGGCAAGAATACAAAAGGAGGTGTTGATATGAATAATAACAAAAAAGATAAGGTAAAAGACTTTTTCAGAAAGGAGGGCTTTTATTTAGTATTATTCCTTTGTTTATGCGTAATTGCTACTGTTGCAGTCGTAACTACTAGAAGAAATAGGACTTTAGAGGAAAGTAAAGCAAACAATGAATTTACTTTAAATATTGATGATAAAGAAACTTCTGAAATTCAAAAACAAAACGCTGAAAGAGTTAATGATGATGGAAGTAATGAGTTAGCTCAAGGCGAAGAAGAAGTTGCATCAGAAGAAGATGTTGATGTTTCAATAGGAACAAATACTGAAGTAATATTTTCTAATCCTATAGATGGGGTAGTCTCAAGAGGATATACATATCCAAAGCCTCAAGCTATGTCAGATGGATCTAGTAGAAATATTAGAGGAATCAATGTAAGTGCTTCTATAGGAACTGAAGTTAAGTCTGCCGCTATTGGAGAAGTAAAGGAAATATCAAGCAAAGTAGAAGAAGGTAATTATGTAGTTATTGCTCATTCAAATGGTTTATATACAAAATATAGTAATTTATCTGACGACATTAGAGTGAATGTTGGTGATAGAGTAACAGAAGAAACTGTTATAGGAACTGTTGGAAATAGTTCTAAGATATTTACTAATAATGAGTTTGGTGAACATTTGAATCTTCAAATTCAAGATTCTGATGGTAAGGATTTAGATCCAACAGCTTATTTCACATTTAATGAAGAATAATTAAAAGTTCATCAGTCATTAACATATGGCTGATGAACTAAATTATAATAATAAAATTTATAAAAGGGAGGTAATATTTTTGAAGGATTATATAGAAGAGAGAGTTTTAGAAGTAGCAAAGTACATTATAGAGTCAAAAGATACCATTAGAAAAACTGCAAAAGTATTTGGTGTAAGCAAAAGCACAATTCATAAAGATATGACAGAAAGATTACCTAAGATTAATCCAGCTATAGCTAAAGAAACCCATTCAATATTAGAGTTAAACAAGGCTGAAAGGCATATCAGAGGTGGAAATGCTACTAAAATTAAGTATAAAACTTCTGGTCAATAAATAGATTGAATAATACTTTTACTAATATTATAAATGAATATAAATATATTGAAGGTTTATCATATTCCATATATAATTAGAAATAGGGCAAATATTGTAAAATTGGTTAAGATATTGTTTTATTAAATTATATAGTTTGAGATTAGGAGTGAACAGGAATGTGGTTTTGGAAAAATAGGGGTAATATAGGGATTGACTTAGGAACGGCTACAGTTTTAGTTTATGCTGAAGGTAAGGGAGTCATACTTAAAGAACCATCAGTAGTAGCTATAAATAGAAATACTAATAAGGTACTTGCTGTTGGGGAAGAAGCAAGAAAAATGATAGGAAGAACTCCTGGTAATATAGTAGCAGTAAGGCCATTAAAAGATGGAGTTATATCAGATTATGACATAACTGAAAAAATGTTAAAAGAATTTATTAGAAAAGCGTATGGAAAAGGAAAGATTACAGCTCCTAAAGTAATAGTATGTGTTCCATCTCAAGCAACTGAAGTGGAAAAAAGAGCAGTTATAGATGCGGCAAAAAATTCTGGAGCCAAAAAGGTCAATTTAATTGAAGAACCATTGGCTGCGGCTATAGGAGCAGGTTTAGACATAACTAAACCTAATGGGTCTATGGTCATAGATATTGGCGGAGGAACTACAGACATAGCTGTAATATCATTAGGCGGAGTTGTTGTAAGAGCATCTATAAAAGTAGCAGGTGATACCTTCGATGATGCTATTATTAAGTATGTTAGAAACAAGTACAAGATAATGATAGGTGAAAAGACAGCTGAAGAGCTAAAAGTAAATATTGGTTCTGCATTTAAGGATTCAAGAAACTTAAGTACAACCATGAAGGGAAGAAATTTAATTACAGGATTACCAGATGAGATTTCTATTACTTCTAATGAAATAAGTGAAGCACTAAAGGAATCTGTATCCTTAATTGTAGATAGCGTTAAATCGGTATTGGAAAAAACACCACCTGAACTTGCTTCTGATATAATTGAAAAGGGAATTTTAATGACTGGTGGAGGTTCTTTATTATTTGGATTGAATAAATTAATAGAACTTGAAACAGGTGTAAGTGTTGAAATTGCAGATAATTCTGTTGAGGCAGTGGCAGAGGGAACAGGTAAGGTTTTAGGATATTTAGATAAATTAGAGAATAATAATTTAAGTGAAGATGAGATTAGCTTAATAGAATAAATGTAAATATACATAATATTTAAGGAGCAAGTTATGCTCCTTTTTATTATTTGTAAAATTTATAAGTTCATGAATATTAAGGTTTGGAGTCCTGAGAACAAGATAATATAAGGGCTTTTGTTATTACTTTGGCCATTTCCATAATTAAGTATAAACGTATACTTCGATTAGTAAAAAAAATAGCACTATCACTGTGATCGACAATACCTATTATTGACACATCTCCAACCTCTGGAAGGTGTTTGCCTACTCCTTTGCCAGGATGAATTGGATAATCACGGATATGAATTTCTCCTATGGAGTTTTCCTCTCCTAGACAAGCATCGACTCCAATAACAAAAGAATTAGGATGGAGTTTATTAATATACTTCAATTTTTCTTCAATATTTAAAGCATGAATAGGTGATTGTAGTGTTCCGAATACTGGCAATGGAAGATTATTCTCTATTAAAAGACTGCCTACAAGTGGACCGAGACAGTCTCCGATACATTTATCAGTACCTACACAAATTATAATAGTATCATCTTTTTTATATTTTTTTATTTTATCAGCAATTTCCATGTAGGAATTATGATCATCATAGTGTATTTTATGCTTCACTAGAATTCACCTCCTGATTATACCAATATATGTTTTGAAACTTTTAATTATAATAAAATGTATAAAAAAACATAAAAAGGATAGTAATTTAATGTAGGAGGTGAAGCTTAATGAAAAAAGCTTTAGTTTATTTGTTCACTATAGTACTAGGTGCAAGTATACCAATATATTTCTTGCTTTTTTGGGAACCATTAAAGAGTGATGAAGTGTTAAGTAGTAATGCTATTAGTAATATTACAGATGAAGAGAGTGATGTAAATGGAAATGAGGAGTTAGTAAATAATTCAGTTGAGTCAGAAGTCTTCTTATTGAGACAAAAGGATACTTCTAATAGTTTACTAAACTACATTGATAGTGATAGAAATGAGAAATTAGATTCACTAATGAAGAAATTATCTACTTTAGATTTGATAAAGATAAATGACTATTTTTCTAATAAAGATGACATTGACAGAATCAGAAGAGGATTTGAATTAGCAAAGAAGAGGATGTCAGTATCTGATTATGAAGTATTTAAAAATATACTAGAAAATTATGTAGATTCAAGTGTTTTTGAATAAAATTAAATCTAATAAATATAAATACAATAAATATAACTTAAAAAGATATTAGAATTAAACGAGAGAAAATAAGAGAAAAATAGAAAGAAATAGGTATAATTTCGTTAAATGAGCTGAAATTACACTTGAAATTAAGAAATAATAAATATATACTAGTCATTGTCAGTTGAGCGAACGAAATTAACTTAACTGAAATTAAATAAATAATTTTATGGGGGAGTTCCCGAGTGGCCAAAGGGGGCAGACTGTAAATCTGTTACGTTTCGTTTCGATGGTTCGAATCCGTCCTCCCCCACCATTTAAAATTATTTAGAATATGCTGGCATGGCTCAACGGTAGAGCAGCTGACTTGTAATCAGCAGGTTGTAGGTTCGATTCCTATTGCCAGCTCCAAAAAAATGGGGGAGTTCCCGAGTGGCCAAAGGGGGCAGACTGTAAATCTGTTACGTTTCGTTTCGATGGTTCGAATCCGTCCTCCCCCACCATTTTTAATTTTTATTATGGAAGCATAGCTCAGCTGGGAGAGCATCTGCCTTACAAGCAGAGGGTCACAGGTTCGATCCCTGTTGTTTCCACCATATATATGCTGGCATGGCTCAACGGTAGAGCAGCTGACTTGTAATCAGCAGGTTGTAGGTTCGATTCCTATTGCCAGCTCCATAAATAAGGGGGAGTTCCCGAGTGGCCAAAGGGGGCAGACTGTAAATCTGTTACGTTTCGTTTCGATGGTTCGAATCCGTCCTCCCCCACCACAAAGGCAAGGATATTTATTATCACTTGTCTTTTATTTTTTTGCTCTTAAAAGTAAAATAAGATTAAAACATATAAATTAGATAAATTTTTTATCTATAATTATTGACTAGTAATAATAAAGGTGTTATAATCTGAAAAGTAAAATTTGATATTAGTTCTTATCAAGAGAGGCGGAGGGAAAAGGGCCCTGTGAAACCCGGCAACCTACTTCATTTATTTGAGTGTGGTGCCAATTCCTGCAATTTAATTTTGCAAGATAAGAAAGGTTATGATTTTTAACATCTCTTCTTATCGAGGAGATTTTTTTATTATATAAATTATTTTAGAATTAATATCAAATATAGAGAAAGGAGATATTAAGATGAAAAGATTATTTACTTCAGAATCAGTTACAGAAGGGCATCCAGATAAAATTTGTGACCAAATATCAGATGCTGTATTAGATAGTATTTTAGCAAAAGATCCTATGGCAAGAGTTGCATGTGAAACTGCTGTTACTACAGGAATGGTTTTAGTTATGGGAGAAATATCAACTAATTGTTATGTTGATATTCCGAAGTTAGTAAGAGAAACTGTTAAGGAAATCGGTTATGATAGAGCTAAATATGGGTTTGACTGTGAAACATGTTCAGTTTTAACTTCTATAGATGAACAATCAAGTGATATCGCTATGGGAGTAGATGAGGCATTAGAGTCAAGAGCTGGAGAAAAGGATAATGTTGAAGCGGTTGGAGCTGGAGACCAAGGTATGATGTTTGGTTTTGCAACTAATGAAACAGAAGAGTTTATGCCATTACCAATAGCTATGGCTCATAGATTATCAAGAAGATTATCAGAAGTTAGAAAAAATGGAACTTTATCATATTTAAGACCTGATGGAAAGACTCAAGTTACTGTTGAGTATGATGATAATAAAGTAGTAAGAATAGATACGATTGTTATATCAACACAACACAGTGAAGAGGTTTCTCAAGAACAAATTCAAAAAGATTTAATGGAACACGTAATAAAAGCTGTAGTTCCAGCTGAATTATTAGATGATAAAACTAAGTATTTCATAAATCCAACTGGAAGATTTGTTGTTGGTGGTCCACAAGGAGATAGTGGATTAACAGGAAGAAAGATAATAGTAGATACCTATGGTGGATATGGAAGACACGGTGGTGGTGCTTTCTCAGGAAAAGATCCAACTAAGGTTGATAGATCAGCGGCATATGCAGCTAGATGGGTTGCTAAAAACTTAGTTGCAGCAGGAATTGCTGATAAGTTAGAAATTCAATTAGCATATGCTATTGGTGTTGCTAAGCCAGTATCAATAGAAATAGAAACATTTGGAACAGGTAAGAAGTCAGAAGAAGAAATAGTATCAATTGTAGAAAAGGTATTTGATTTAAGACCAGGTGCTATAATTAGAGATTTAGACTTAAGAAGACCTATATATAAGCAAACTGCAGCTTATGGTCACTTTGGTAGAAATGATTTAAACCTTCCTTGGGAAGCATTAGATAAAGTAGAAGAAATAAAGAGATATCTATAAAAACTAGATATAAAATAGAAAAGACACTTTGTGTACTATATTTGAGTATGCAAAGTGTTTTTTATTATAAATATTTCAAATAAAAGTACTGTCTCACAATGTAAAATGACTAATTAAAAAAGAAACTACACTAGGATTTTATAAAAAATATATATTTTAAGTAATTCGTTTCGAATTACATCAACAATTCCACATTCTACATTTTACATTCTAAATTCAAAAAAGGAGCCACTAAGCAGCTCCTTTATTCTATACTAATACTTTTCCGCCAACTATTACATTTTTAATATTAATATCTTCATCAAATAATACTAAATCTGCATCATAGCCTTCTTTTATAAGGCCCTTTCTATCTTCAACTTTACAATGTCTTGCAGCATTATAACTAGCCATTTTAACAGCTTCATATAATGGAAGACCAACATTTTTATATACGTTCTTAACGGCCTTATCTAAAGTAAGGATTGATCCAGCTAAGCTTCCACTTAATAATCTTGCAGCACCATCTTTTACTACAACATCTTGGCCTCCTAAAGCATACATTCCATCAGGCATTGCACAAGCCATCATAGCATCAGTAACTAAAAGAACTTTATCAGATGTCTTTTGTTTGTAAGCTATTCTAAGAGAAGGATAAGATACGTGTATTCCATCTGATATAGTCTCAGTTGTAATATCACTATCAAATATTGCACCTACAACACCAGGTTCTCTATGAGAGAAAGGTGTCATGGCATTGAAAAGATGTGTTGAATGCCCACAACCACATTTAATTCCTTCCATAGCCTCATCATAAGTTGCTTTAGTATGTCCTATAGAGCAAACTATTCCTTTTTGGGATAATTCTTTAATTAATTCCTTAGCACCAGGAACTTCTGGAGCAATTGTAATTGAAACAACAGCATCTCCAGCATCTCCAACCATTGCATTATAATTTTCTAATGTTGGTGGAATTAGATAATTTGGATTTTGAGCACCGATTGCTTTTGGACTAATGAATGGACCTTCAAGATGAGCACCTAATACTATAGCTCCATCAGTTCCATTTTCTTTAGCTTCTTTTATTACTTCCATTGACTTTCTAATATCTTCTACAGCAACAGTCATAGTAGTTGGTGTGAAAGATGTAGTTCCATATTTAACGATTACTTTTGAAATTTCATTAATAGCTTCAAATGTTCCGTCCATTGTATCATGACCGCCAGCACCATGAATATGAACATCTATAAAACCTGGTGATAAATATAAACCATCAGCGTCTATTACATCCTTCTCATCAAAATTAGTTGGATTTATTTCTTTTATTTTTCCATTCTCAACTAAGACAGAACCTTTTTCTATCTTGTTAAGATATATAATATTACAATTTTTAATAAGCATATAAACACCTCCATAATTCCTACAATACTAATTATAGCATACTAAAAAACAATAGGATTAAAAAATATATAATCTTTATTATGTATTAGTTAAGATATATTATATAATAAAAATAGTAGTTAATAAAATATTTTTAGATTTGGAGAATGTAACATGGAAGATTGTATAAATGGAATAGTTGAATCTATTGTATTTAAAAGTGATGATACAGGATATGTAGTAACTAAAATAAGAATAGAAAAAGAAGTAGTAAATGCAGTTGGAGTAGTTCCTTTTATAAAAGAAGGTCAACATGTTAAGCTAAAAGGTCAATGGATAATTCATAAGCAATTTGGACGACAATTTAATATTGAAGAATATGAAGAAATACTACCAAATTCTACAAAGGGTATAGAAAGATATTTGGCCACTGGAATAATAAGAGGAATAGGGCCAATTACAGCTAAAAGATTAGTAGAAAGATTTAAAGAGAAAACTTTAGAGATTTTAGATACAGATATAGATAAAATAAAAGGTGTAGAAGGAATAGGTGAAAAGAAGTTTGAGATTATAAAGGAATCCTATTTAGAGCAAAGGGATTTAAAGGACATAGTAATGTTTTTCCAAGGTCATGGAATGAGTACAAATCAATGTATAAAGATTTATAAGACTTTTGGACCGAATGCCAAAGAAATAATTTTAGAAAATCCATATATACTTTCTGATGAAATTAGTGGTATTGGTTTTATTACTGCTGATAGAATCGCAAAGAGTCTGGGGATTGAGCCAACTTCTCCTTTTAGAATCCAAAGTGGAATCAGATATATATTAAATCAATTTTCTGCTTCTGGAAATACTTATATGCCAAAGGATGATTTAGTTAAAGAAGCAAGTAAAATATTAGGGGCTTCAGCTGAAATGGTTAATGAAAGCTTATATAATTTATCTGTAGATTCTAAAATAAAGGTAGAAAAGATAGATGGGGTAGATTCTGTTTTTGCATTGCCGTATTATTATTGTGAATTAGGTGTAACTAATAGAATTATAACTCTAAGTATGGAGAATTTTAGAAATATAAATTCTGATATTGAATTTGAAATAGGTGTTTTTGAAAAAAAATATAATATAACTTTTGCACCTTCGCAAAGAGAGGCAATAATAGGTGCTTTTGATAATGGGATAGAAATAATTACAGGAGGCCCTGGGACAGGTAAGACTACTATAATAAAAGCTATAATAGAAATATATGAAAATAATAATATGAAGGTAGTGTTAGGAGCTCCTACTGGTAGAGCTGCAAAAAGAATGACTGAATCTACAGGAAGAGAAGCCAAGACAATACATAGATTACTCGAAATGGGAGTAAGTGATGAAGGTAAATCTTATTATAAATTAGGAGAAAGTGAACCTTTAGAAGCTGATGTTATTATAATAGATGAGGCATCTATGATAGATATAATGTTAATGCATACTTTACTTAAAGCTATAAAATTAGGAACTAGATTAATTATAGTTGGTGATGTAGATCAACTTCCTTCAGTAGGTGCTGGAAATGTATTGAAAGACTTGATTGAGAGTAAGTTTATAAAAGTTGTTAGATTAAGAGATATATTCAGACAAGGAAAAGAAAGTTTAATAGTAACTAATGCGCATAAGATTAATAATAGTGAAATGCCAATATTAAATAGAAAAGATGGAGATTTTTTCTTTGAAAATAAGGAAGATGTTAACGAAATACTTAATACTATAATAGATTTAATAAATAGAAGGCTTCCTAAGTTTAATACTAGTTGGGATAAGTATAGAGATATTCAAATATTAACTCCTACTAGAAAAGGAATACTTGGAGTTCAGAATTTAAATAATGAATTACAAAATATATTAAATCCTAAGTCGCCAAGTAAAAAAGAAAAAGAATTAAAAGAAGTCACCTTTAGAGAAGGTGATAAAGTAATGCAAATCAAAAACAATTATTCATTGAAGTGGGTTAGAATTAATGGTAATGGAGATAATGAAGGGGTAGGAGTATTTAATGGAGATATGGGTTTTATAGAGAGTATTAATGATGAAGAGAAAACCCTAACTGTTATATTTGATGATGAAAGAAAAGTTATTTATGATTATATATATCTAGATGAGCTAGAGTTAGCTTATGCAATAACTATTCATAAAAGTCAGGGTAGTGAATTTAAAGTTATAATTACTCCAGCATTTATGGGATCACCACTATTAATGAATAAAAATTTATTATATACTGCAATAACGAGAGCAAAAGAGTTGGTAGTTGTTGTAGGAATTCCGAAAGCATTACAATATATGATTACTAATGATAGAAGTATAAATAGATATTCCTCTTTAAAAAATAGGATTGTAGATATAACTAGTAATGAAATATTCAGTGAATAGGAGAAATTCAATGTTAGATAGTAGGTTAATAAACTTGAAAGAATTTAATAATTGTGTCTCTAAAATCAATAAGTGGTATAACAAGCAATCAAAAATACTAAGCATAACAACCAATCCATATAATACAACATTAATTTTTATCAATATTATAAAGGAATTAATTAAAGAGAATAAAAAGATCCTATATATATGGAATGGAGAAGAATGTAATAATGAAATATTAAGAGAGTTAAAAAAAGAGAATATAGATTTTAACTATTCTTGTAATAAATGTGAGGATGGGACTGAAAATTTAGTTTTTATAAATTTTGAAATGATAAAAGATATAAAATATAACTATGATCTCTGTATTATTGATGATATAAGCAAGTATTCTAAAATGTCTAAGGAAGAAATAAGGGGTGGAATAGAATATCTATATATTTATTCTAAAAGAATAATATCTTATTCAATAGACAGGATTATAAATATGGGAACATCTATTGAGATTAGTGATTTAGTAAGAAATAAGGTTTTTATAGAACCAAGAATAATAACAACTAGAGTAAAGCTAGATGAAGATATGCCCTATACTCTATATGATTACCTAATGTGGTTTAGGAACAATAAAAGAAGGGTAATAATTTATGTTCCTACAGAAGAAAAAACTAATAAGGTATATAATTACTACTCTAATGAAATAAAAATCAAGGATGCAAAGGTAATAAAATTATTAAAGAATGATTCTACTAAGCAAATAGACAATTTGTATAATTTTAAAAATAAAAGTACATTTATTATTACGAATTTTATAAGGGAATATTCAATTGAAAAAGAGGATATAGATATAGTCGTACTTTTTGCAGATGAAGATTTTTATAGTTATAAAAAAATAGTATATTTTTGTGCTGATGTAGGCAAAAATACCAATTATAAAAATATAGGTGAAGTTCTGTTAGTTGCTAAGGATATTTCTCAAAATATGGACTTAGCCAAGGATATAACAAGGAGATATAATAAAAATATATGGGAAAAGGGATTGTTAAACTACTAATTTCTTTAAAGGATGAATTATTAGATATTATTTATCCTCCTAAAAATAACTGTATAATTTGTGAAAGTGAGTTCGTGGGAGTATGCCCTATTTGTAAAAGTAGGATAAAAAGAGTTAAAGAGAAAGATAATATTCTATCTTATGGGTATTATAATGGAGTTCTTAAAAAGCTTATATTAGAGTTTAAATATAATAAAAACTTTGTTGCTGGATCTATATTAGCGGAATTTTTATGTGAAATAATTATAGATAATAACATGGATATAGATTATATAGTTTTTATACCTAGCAGTAAAAGTGCGATAAAGAATAGAGGCTTCAACCAATGTGAATATTTAGCTAATGAGTTAAAGAAACATTTAGATATTAATATTTGCAGTGATGTAATAAAAAATAATAATATTAAAGAGCAAAAGCTTTTGTCAAGGGAAGATAGATTTAAAAATATTAAAGATGCATTTAGTTTAAAGACAGATAAAAAGATTAAAAATAAAAAACTATTACTTATTGATGATGTTATGACAACTGGTGCAACTTTATATGAATGTGAAAAACTACTCAAAGCTAATGGTGCAGTTTCAATAAAACTATTGACAGTTGCAAAAAGTTATATATAATAATAGAGTAAAGATAGGTCTGTGGATGAAAGTCGATGCTAGTCGCAGGCAAAACGATCCACGTAAGTTTAGAAAAATTCTAAATGAGCATGGTGCGGTGTAGAAGTAAGTCCTACCAAGAAATTGAGAGGGTTAGTAGTGAGGGGTTAAGTCCTAGTAGCAAAAGCTCCAGTAGGCGAGTGTGGGGTCAAAATCCAGGTCAGCTATTTTTACATTGTTAGCTATTAGATTACTAATGGCTATTTTTTTTTACAAAATTGAAAAAAGTTAACATTCTGAAAATTAAGGATAATTATATTGATAAAAACGATTTCTAATAGTATAATAGGTTTATAAACAAATAAATTAATAATTCTACTGTTTAAGCTTTAGGCTTATAGAGAGGGGATGAACTTTTATGAGAGTTTCAGTAATAGCAAAAAATACTACAGCAACACCTGCGTTAAAGGATATGGTAGAAAAAAAATTATCTAAGGTTAAAAGATATTTTAATCCAGATGTCGAAGCAAAGGCTACTTTATCAGTTCAAAAGAACAAACAAAAGGTAGAAGTTACAATACCTTTTAATGGAGTTATACTTAGAGCAGAAGAAGCAACAGAAGACATGTATAAGTCAATTGATTTAGTTGTTAATAAGTTGGAAAGACAAATTAGAAAGCAAAGAACTAAGCTATCTAGAAATATTAATGAATCTTTAAGATTTACACAAATAGAAGAAATGGCTTTTGAAAATGAAGAAGACGCATTAGATGAAGAAAATGGAAAAGTTGTAAAAACTAAGAAGTTTAGTATAAAACCTATGTCAGTAGAAGAAGCTATACTTCAAATGGAATTAGTAGGACATAACTTCTTCGTATTCCAAGATTTTGATGGAAACAAAGTAAATGTTGTTTATAAGAGAAAAGATGGAGACTATGGTTTATTAGAACCAGATTACATTTAGATATTTATTTTAAAATTGTAAAGGAAGTGTATAAGCACTTCCTTTTTTAGTTATAATTTTATTAAATAGTCACATATTTGTTGAATTAATTGTTAATAAAATGGTATAATTTATAAATGAAATTCTATAACAGATAAATTTGTTAAATATACAAACGGAAGGGAAATTAGAATGGGATTTTTGGAAAAAATATTCGGATCATATAGTGAGAGAGAAGTTAAGAAGTTACAAAAAATTGCAGATAAAATAGAAGAATTAGATGAAGCTATGCAAAAGTTATCAGATGATGAGCTTCGAGCTAAGACAGATGAATTTAAAAATAGACTACAAAATGGTGAAACGTTAGATGATATATTACCAGAAGCATTTGCAGTTTGTAGAGAAGCTGCATGGAGAACTTTAGGAATGAAACATTATAGAGTTCAGCTTATAGGAGGAATGGTTCTTCATCAAGGAAGAATTGCCGAAATGAAAACAGGGGAAGGTAAAACTTTAGTTGCAACGCTTCCTTTATATTTAAATGCTCTTACAGGAGAAGGTGTACACTTAATAACAGTTAATGATTACCTAGCAACAAGAGACGTTGAATGGATGGGACAATTATATAATTTCCTTGGTTTATCAACAGGTTGTATAGTTCATGGGCTAACTTCTGATCAAAGAAGAGAAGCTTATGCAGCAGATATAACATATGGAACTAATAATGAGTTCGGTTTTGATTACTTAAGAGATAATATGGTAATCTATAAGGAAGAAAAGGTTCAAAGAAAACTAAACTTTGCAGTTGTGGATGAGGTTGACTCAATTCTTATAGACGAAGCTAGAACACCTCTTATAATTTCAGGTGCAGGGGAAAAATCAACAAAATTCTATAATGTTGCAGATAATTTTGTTAAACAATTATTAGCTGAAACAGATTATACAATTGATGAAAAAGCAAATTCAGTAATGTTAACTGACTCTGGAGTTGCTAAAGCTGAAAAAGCTTTTGGAATAGATAACTATGCAGATGCAGATCATTTAGAATTACAACACTATATTACTCAGGCTTTAAAAGCTAACTATGGAATGAAGAGAGATAAAGATTACATGGTTAAAGATGGTCAGGTAATAATAGTTGATGAATTTACAGGAAGACTTATGGAAGGAAGAAGATATTCAGATGGTCTTCACCAAGCTATAGAAGCTAAAGAAGGAGTTAAGATTGAAAGAGAATCTAAAACTTTAGCTACTATTACATTCCAAAATTACTTTAGAATGTATCAAAAGTTATCAGGTATGACAGGTACTGCTTTAACTGAAGAAAATGAATTCAGAGAAATTTATGCTCTAGACGTTATAGTTGTTCCTACTAATAAGGAAGTTGCAAGAATAGATAAAAGTGATTTAATTTACAAAAACACTAAGGGTAAATACAACGCTATTATTGAAGATATAATAGAATCTAATAAAAAAGGTCAGCCAGTATTAGTTGGTACAGTAAGTATAGAAAAATCAGAGTATTTATCTGCATTATTAAAGAAAAGAGGAGTAAAACACCAAGTATTAAATGCTAAATATCATGAACAAGAGGCTGAAATAATATCTCATGCTGGTGAATTAGGAAGTGTAACTATAGCTACTAATATGGCTGGTAGAGGTACAGATATTAAGTTAGGTGAAGGTGTTAAAGAAGTTGGTGGATTAAAGATAATCGGTACCGAAAGACATGAATCAAGAAGAATAGATAACCAATTAAGAGGTAGATCTGGTCGTCAAGGAGATGCTGGGGAATCAGTATTCTATATTTCTCTTGAAGATGATTTAATGAGAATATTCGGTTCAGAAAAAATTCAAGGATTAATGGATAAATTAGGGCTAGAAGAAGATGAAGCTATTGATCATAAAATGGTAAGTAAGGCTTTAGAAAATGCTCAAAAGAAAGTTGAAGGAAACAACTTTGATATAAGAAAGAACCTTATTGGCTATGATGATGTTATGAATATGCAAAGAGAAGTTATTTATAAGCAAAGATCAGAAGTTCTTGAAGGTAAAGACTTAAGAGATCAAATTAATCAAATGATTAAGGATGTAGTTACTGATGCAGTTAAATTACATTTAGCTAATATAACTGATGGTATTAATGATGAAATAGAAAAATTAATACATTACTTAGAAGATATATGTTTACCACATAAACTTGTTAAAGTTGAAGATTTAATTGATTTATCTAATGATCAAATTATAGAAAAGTTATTAGAGATATTAACTAACCTTTACCATAAAAAAGAAGAAGAATTTGGTGCAGAACACTTTAGAGAAATTGAAAGAGTTGTACTTTTAAGAGTGGTTGATCAAAAGTGGATGGATCATATTGATAATATGGATCACTTAAAACAAGGTATTGGACTTAGAGCTTATAAGCAAATGGATCCAATTCAAGCATACCAAATGGAAGGTAGTGCTATGTTTGAAGAAATGATAGAAGGAATAAAACTAGATACAGTTAAATTCTTATATCACATTCAAATCCAAAAACCAGTTGAAAGAGAAAGAGTAGCAGAAGAAACTTCAGCAAGCCATGGTGGCGACGAAGGAGATGCTAAAAAGAAACCTGCTAGAAATGAAAATAAGGTTGGAAGAAACGATGCTTGTCCTTGTGGTAGTGGAAAGAAATATAAAAACTGCCATGGAAGAGAAGCATAGTGTTTGCATTAGGGCAACCTAAGTAAAAACTAATAAGTAATAGTGAATAATTAAGGAAGTAATTTGTTCCAAATTACAAATTATAAATTAAAAAACTCCCTTGGGAGTTTTTTTTCCTTAACTCTTATCTTTTAACTATTCACTCTTACCTATTAACTAAAAAACTTTAAATAAGGAAATTCAGTTTACTGAATTTCATCAACAATTATCAATTATGCATTATGCATTATAAATTATAAAAAAGGTGTGATATTATGATAATTAAGTTAGAAGCAGAATTAGCAAAACTTAATGATATTAAAAAATTTATAGAAGAAATGAGGGCTTCTCTTTGACAAGGAAGCTTTAGAAAAACAATTACAAGAATTAGACTTACAAATGCAAGAAAAAGGATTCTGGGATGATATAAAAAGGGCAGAAGAAGTCACAAAGGAAAGTAAGAGAATTAAAGATAAGATTGATAGATTCGATTCTATAGTTACAAGAGTGGAAGATGTAGAAATTTTATCAGATTTGATAGAAGAAGAGGATGAAGAATCTATAAATGAAATAATTAGAGAAATTAGAAGTGTAGAAAAAGATGTTGAAGAATATAGAATAGAACTTTTATTATCTGGTGAATATGACAGAAATGATGCAATACTAACATTACATGCAGGTGTAGGTGGTAGTGATGCAAATGATTGGACTGAGATGTTATTAAGAATGTACACTAGATGGTGTGAAAAGAAAGGTTTTAAAGTTGAAACTATTGACTATTTAGAAGGTGACGAAGCAGGAATTAAAAGTGTTACATTAAAGGTTAAAGGTGAATTTGCTTATGGGTATTTAAAGGCTGAAAAAGGAGTACATAGACTTGTAAGAATATCTCCATTTAATGCAAACGGTAAAAGGCAAACATCATTTGCATCCGTAGAAGTTCTGCCAGAGCTTACAAAGGATCAAGACATTGAAATAAGGAATGAAGATTTAAAAATAGATACCTATAGAGCAAGTGGAGCTGGTGGGCAGCATGTTAATAAAACAGAGTCTGCTATAAGAATAACACATTTACCTACAGGTATAGTTGTGCAATGTCAAAGTGAAAGAAGTCAATTTTCAAATAAAGACACTGCCATGTCAATGCTTAAATCTAAGCTTATTGAGTTAAAAGAAAGAGCACATAAAGAAAAAATTGAAGACTTAACTGGTGAGCTTAAGGATATGGGATGGGGAAGCCAGATAAGATCTTATGTATTTCATCCGTATAATATGGTGAAGGATCATAGAACTGGAGAAGAAACTGCAAATTTAAATGCTGTAATGAATGGAGAAATAGATAATTTTATTACTGCATACTTAAAAAATAATAAATAAATGTAAGGAGATAGATATTATATTTTGGCGATTTGGAGGCTAAGAGGTCGCAAGGATATAATATCTATCTTCTTTTCACCTAATAATAAAACAAAGTGATTAAAACAAATTGATTTAATTACTTAAGTAATATACAATTGAAATAGACATATAACAGATATATTATTTGTTTTATTGTTAAAAAAATAACTAGGGGTGGGAGATATAAATGAAATTATTTAATGAGGGACGTATTGGAACAATAATTTTAAGAAACAGAATTGCAATGGCACCTATGGGAATCGATTATATAGATGACGATTTTGGATTCTCAGAAAAAGCAATTAATTATTATGTTGCTAGAGCAGAGGGGGGAACTGGACTTATAATTACAGGAGCTACTGTAGTTTCAGATGAGTTTGAGCAGCCTCAAAGTTCATTTTTATTAAATGATGAAAATAAGGTTGGAAGAATTAAAGAATTGGCTGATAAAATACATTCTTTTGATTCAAAATTATGTATTCAACTCTCTTTAGGTATTGGGAAGATAGGATATGTAGGGGAAAATAATCCTAAGTACTCTAAAGAGGAAATTGAGAGACTTTTAAATTCTTTTGAAAAAGCAGCATTTTTAGCAAAGAAAGCTGGAGTTGATGCTATAGAAATACATGGTTATGGTGGATACTTAATTGATCAATTCCATTCAGCTTTATGGAATTCTAGAGAAGATGAATATGGTGGAAGCTTTGAAGGTAGAATGAAAATAGGTGCGGAATTAATACAAAGAATTAAGAAAGCATGTGGAGAAGATTATCCAGTTATATATAAATTTACTCCAACACACTTAATTAATGGTGGACGTGAAATTGAAGAAGGAATAAGGATGGCTAAGTATTTACAAAATGCAGGAGCTAGTGCATTACATGTAGATATTGGGTGTCATGCTTGCTGGCAAAATGCAATACCTACTATATATCAAGAACCAGCGCTACATGAAAAATATATAAAACTAATAAAGTCAGAAGTAGATATACCTATAATAGGTCATGGCAAATTAGGATATCCAGAGGTTGCTGAAAGAATTATAAGTGATGGAATAGCTGATTTTGTAGCACTAGGGCATTATTCTTTAGCTGATGCAGAGTGGGCTAATAAAGTTAAGGAAAATAGGGAAGAAGAAATTGTTCCTTGCATAGGATGTAATGAATGTATGTTTTCTATATTATCTGGAAATCCAGTTAGCTGTGGTGTAAATCCTCTTTGCGGAAGAGAAGGCGAAAAAATAGCAGAAGCAGAAATTAAAAAGTCTGTTCTTATAATAGGAGCAGGACCTGGTGGGATGCAAACAGCAATTACAGCTGCTACTAGAGGTCATATAGTTACTATTTGGGAAAAGGGTTCATCAATAGGTGGAAATCTTATTCCAGCATCATCACCTAACTTTAAAAATGATTTAAAGAGATTAATAAAGTATTATGAAAATCAATTAAATAAACTTAAGATAAACGTAGTATTAAATAAAGAAGCAACTGAAGAAGAGATATTGTTAGAAAATCCAGATGTACTTATTATAAGTACAGGAAGTGAGCCGCTTATTCCAAAGATAAATGGTATTGAAAAAGGAAATGTTCACTTAGCTATCGATGTACTTGTAGATGATAGCAAATTGGGTGAAGATATAATCGTTGTTGGTGGTGGATTTGTTGGTTGTGAGACAGCAGTACATTTATCTCAAAGGGGTAAAAAAGTTACTATAGTTGAAATGAAAGATAGTATCTTAGCGGAACCAATGGCATCAAATAATTTATTAGCCCTTAGTACAATGTTAGTGGCAAATAAGGTAGAAATAATTACAGGAAGTAAATTAACTGAAGTTAGTGATGATAAAGTTATCTTAACTGATTCAAATGGAAATGTTAAAGAAGTTAAATCAGATTCAGTAGTACTAGCATTGGGATTTAAATCCTTAGAAAATTTAAAAGAGAAGACGGATTTAAAAATAAATGATATTAGAGTTATTGGAGATGCAGTATCACCTCGTCGTATAAAACATGCAGTTGCTGAAGGATTTGAAGTTGCAATAGAAATATAAAAAGAGCTGCCTAGGCAGCTCTTTTATTTTATTTTTCTCTTTTTAAGATAAGTAATAAATGGTGAAGATGCTAAGAAGCTAAATAGAACAGAAAATATAAATATTGAAGTTTTTCCATAGAAAAATTTAGTTACTATACCATAAGAAGAATCAAGTATTTTATCTTCTATAATACTGTAAGCACTATCAATAGCATCTACACTAATATAATTAACAGTGTCTTCAGGAGTATGAATTTTACTTAAATCACTATGACAAAAACTTAAGGATTCTATTCCTAATTCATTAAAGCTTGCATGATCGCTTGAATTTTCGTAGGCTACCTTTGTTTCAATATTATTATCTTTAGCTATCTTTGTAATTGAATTAAGGAGATCTGACTCCTTATCCTTATATGATTGACCCATCATTAAAGTAAGCGGAAAACCATCACTTCCAATCATATCAAAATTAATTACTTCCGCTCCTTTTAGCTTATCAATGTTTTTTTGGGCAAAGGATTTAGAGCCGAGCAAACCAAATTCTTCAGCATTTAGCGCAACAAAAATAATATCTCTCTTTGGCTTACCATAGGTTGTAAGTACTCTTTGAATTTCAAGTATAAAAGATATACCAGAAGCATTATCTAAAGCACCTCCATAAACATTTTTAAGGGCATCCTTACCTAAATGATCAAAGTGTGCAGTTAAAACGAGTGGAGGAAGCTCTTTAGAGGTTCCTTCAATAACACCTACAATATTAGAGATTTCTTTTTCCTCTGTTGAAAAAGGAATATTAACTGAAATTTCTGCTCCTTCTCTTAAAGAATTCAAAATTTTATTATAAGATTCAGTATTTATTAATACCATCATATTATAAGGAAATTCAGATATAAAGGAACTCCTGAAAGAGAAATTATTATTAGGAGCTAAGTAAAAAAGAAATTTTCCATCATCAGTTTCTACTTCGATATAATTAGAAAATATAATAATTTTATCTTCATTAGAAAAAGTTAAGGTAGTATTTTTGAAATTAATCATATCTTCTTTGAAATCAACACCATACTTTAGACTTTCCTGATAACCATCATCATAAGAAATTTTTAAATATGGATTGGTGTTATTATTTATAGGAGAAATCACTTTAAAACTCTCCTTATAATTATCATTAAGTGGAGTAAGTTTATTATCTTGAAAGTTCTTTCTTATTAATTCTTCAACGAGTGAGTTTTCCTTGCTACCAGCAAGTCTGCCTCCATATGTGTCAGATGACAATATGGCTATGCTTTGCTTTACATTATCAGCGTCAAATGGTGAATATGTAAAATTTGAAAATATTGATAGAGATAATAAAACAAGTGTAGTAACCAAGGATAAATAGTAAAATAATTTTTTCTTCATAAAAATACCTCAAAAAATAGTTATAATTAATACTATTATTCAAGGCTTTAAAATATAACAAATATAATTTATGAAAACTTAAGCTTTCTTATAAATAAGATCTATAAATCCATGTATAAAAGCAAATAACATACAAATATAAACAAATACATTTATCTGATAAGTAACTATAGAAAAGACTCCACCCACTATAAAACTAAACAGAATTATACAGTTTATAAATTTAGTTAATCCCGATTTGCTTATT
Source organism: Clostridium lamae (assembly GCF_033043255.1). NCBI lineage: Bacteria > Bacillati > Bacillota > Clostridia > Eubacteriales > Clostridiaceae > Clostridium > Clostridium lamae. Next base: position 49,007 of record NZ_JASCQJ010000025.1, read on the forward strand.
ATTATTTCTTTTGTAGAAGAAATTAATATCAAAATTAAAGTTAAAAAATAGATTATATACTTAAGAGTATCAGAAAACTCTATGATATAATATTGATTTAAAATTATAAATATTATGAAAAAT
>NZ_JASCQJ010000026.1:0-47915 GCF_033043255.1 Clostridium lamae
ATTATATGGAGATTAAGGGCAATTCTTATATATTAAATCTTTGTATGAATCCTACCTATAAAAATGATTCTTTTGTAAATAGAGATATATTTTTGAATAAATATTATAAGGATAATAATATTTATTTATATAGGCTATGGTATAGAGATTGGTGGATTGATAAATATAAAGAACTAGATAAAATTGAAGAGTATATAAAAAAATTGACAAGTCTTAATAAATAAAATATACTATTCTAGTGAATTAAATAAGACAGTTCGGAAGCCTCCTGTCTCTAAACAAAACTACGGTTATTAATTGCAGTTTATATTAAGTGTGATTTATTCGTAGAGGGTTTTTTATAATCCTCTATTTTTTTATTTTATACCTAATATTGCTTTGCTTTAATTCGTTTTTTGAGGTGTCTATATATTCATAGACACCTTTAATTTTATAAATAAATGGAGGAAATTATATTGAAAGGTAACTTGACATCAAGATTAGTAAAAGCTGGTTTAATTGCAGCATTGTATGCAGTATTAACTATGATCCTAGCACCTATAAGCTATGGGCCAATACAATTTAGATTATCAGAAATTTTAGTACTATTTGCGTTTATAGATCCTATATACATAGTAGGTTTAACATTAGGATGTTTAATATCAAATATGTCTGGTGGATATGGTTTAATGGATATATTCTTTGGTACCTTAGCCACATTTCTAAGTGTAAGTGCAATATCTATTACTGCTAAATATATTAAATCAAATATGCTTAGCTTAATTATAGCATCACTTTGGCCTACTATATTTAATAGTATAATAGTTGGATGGATGCTTAGTGTAGTATTAGAATTGCCTCTATTAATAACAATGTTACAAGTAGGAATTGGTGAGTTTGTTGTAGTAAGTATAGTAGGGATACCTGTATTTAAAATCATTGCAGATAAATATAGAAATAAATTAGTTATAGATTAAAAAGTAAGCTTAGATACTTTATAGTTGTCTAAGCTTACTTTTTTAATTAAAATATACATATGAACTAATAGATAAATAGAATAAGGAGAAAGATATGAATTTAGTTACGCTAGAAAATATAAATAAAACTTACAGTGAAAAAGTTTTATTGAATGATGTAAATTTAAATATTAATGATGGCGATAAAATTGGTTTAATAGGATTAAATGGAGCAGGGAAATCTACTTTACTTAAAATATTAACTGGAAGAGATGAATTTTTTGATGGTAGAATTACCAAAGGGAAAAATGTAAGAATAGAATATTTAGCACAAGATACAAAATATGATGATAACGCAACAGTCTTAGAACAAATATTTAAAGGTGATACTCCAGAAATGAAGCTTTTAATGGAATATGAGGACTTGTTGGATAGAGCATCAACAGATTCATCATTAAATGATAGATTGATACAATTACAAAGTAAAATAGATACTATGAATCTTTGGGATTTAGAAAGTGACGCTAAAACAATTCTTACTAAACTTGGAATATTAGATTTTAATCAAAAAATGTTTGAGTTATCAGGTGGGCAAAAGAAAAGGGTATTTTTAGCTTCTTCCTTAATAACACCATGTGAACTATTAGTATTGGATGAACCTACGAACCATCTAGACTCTGAGTCAATTGAATGGCTAGAAGAGTATTTAAATAATCGAAAAGGTGCCTTAATTATGATTACTCATGATAGGTATTTCTTAGATAGAGTGACAAATAAGATTATAGAATTAGATAGGGGAAGTCTTTATCAGTATGAAGGAAACTATAGTGATTTCTTAGAGAAAAAAGCTGAAAGATTACAGGTAGAGGCTGTAAAAGAAGAGAAGAGACAAAAGCTTATATTAAAAGAATTAAAATGGGTTAGAAGAGGTGCTAAAGCAAGAACAACTAAACAAAAAGCTAGATTACAAAGATTTGATGACTTAGTTAACACTGAGCATATATCAGTAAATACAGATATAGAGATTCCCTTTATAGGTAGAAGATTAGGTAAAAAGATTATAGAAATAAATAATTTATCTAAATCCTTTGATGAAAAATGCTTAATTAAAGATTTAGATTATATATTCTCTAAGAATGATAGAATTGGCATCGTAGGGAAAAATGGAGTAGGGAAAACTACTTTGATAAATATGATAACTGGCAATATAAAACCTGATTATGGTACTATAGAGATAGGGGATACCGTAAGCATAGGAACTTTTTCACAAGATAATAATCATATGGATTTAAATCAAAGAGCTATTGATTATATTAAAGAAGGTGGAGAAAATATACCTACGGAAGATGGCTATACTATAACAGCTTCTCAATTAGCTGAAAGATTCCTTTTTGATGGTACATTACAGTATACACCAATTGAAAAATTATCTGGTGGTGAAAGAAGAAGACTTCACCTATTAAGAATTTTAATGGAATCTCCGAATGTGCTTATATTAGATGAGCCTACTAATGATTTAGATATAGAAACACTTAAAATCTTAGAAGATTTCCTTGATGAATTTATGGGAGTTGTCATTATAGTATCACATGATAGATATTTCCTAGATAGGCTATGTAATAAAATATTCTCTTATGAGGGGAATGGTATAGTTAAGCAATATGTAGGTAATTATAGTGATTATCTTCTTTACAAAGAATATGAAAAAGCAAATGAGAACGTAATAAATACTAACGAAAATGAGAAAAAGCAACAAGATAAGAGTTATAAAAGTAAAGATACTAGACCAAAATTCACATTTAAAGAGCAAAAGGAATTTGAAGAAATCTACGATGTTATTGAGAACTTAGAAAATAATATAACTGAAGTAGAAAATAATATAAACAAGAATGCTACAAATTATGGACTTTTAAATGAATTAATAAAAGAAAAAGAAGTACTAGAAGAGGAACTTCTTATGAGATACGAAAGATTAGAGTATTTAGAAGATATAGACAGACAAATAAAAGAGTATAAGAAAAGCTAAAAATCCTTCTTTAAAGATTAAGTTAATTATAGTATAATCTATGTGTAATATTACTATAAATGACTGTAAGGAGATGCAAAATGAAAAAATTAATTAAAGCTTTAAGTCTTTCATTGTTATGTGCTACTTTCGTAGCTTGTTCTGGGGCTAAATCTAGTGGTACAGAACTAAAATCAGGATTAACAGCTAAAGATGTTGTTACAAAAGTAGAAGAGAAAGCACCTATGCAAATGCCTATGGAATTAGACGAGGAAATGGCTAAAGATTTAGCTAACCTTAACATGGAAGAGGTTGAAGATTTCGCTATTACTAAAGCAGCTATAATGAATTCAGCTGATATTGCTGCAGTAATTAAAGCTAAAGATGGTAAAATAGAATCAGTAAAGGCTTCATTACAACAAATGCTTGATACAGAAAGAGATAATGCATATTTGCCAGATCAAAAGGAAAAAATAGAAAATGCTATTTTAACTGAAAAAGGTAACTACGTTATATTATTAGTTAATGCAGATGTTAAAGCAGCTGAAGCAGCTGTTAATGAATGCTTTGAATAATTAGAGATTTAAGAGCTAGGTAGGATATTTTCTTATCTAGCTTTTTTAGAAAGGACATTATGGTATTTAGTAGCTTAATTTTTATATTTAGATTTTTACCTATTTTTTTAATAGTATATTTTTTTACACCTAAAAAATTTAAGAATTTAACTTTACTTATATTTAGTTTATTATTTTATAGCTTTGGAGAACCAAAGTATTTTATACTTATGATAGCATCAATCTTAGTAGATTATTTTATATCAATTGCAATAGAAAATAATTTTAATAGTAAGATTAAATGTAGATTATTACTAGCAATTTCAGTGTTTTTCAATATGGGAATGCTATTTTTCTTTAAGTATTTTAACTTTTTTATAGATAATATAAATCTAATATTTTCTAAATCTTTTAATGAATTAAGTTTATCATTACCTTTAGGAATAAGCTTTTATACCTTCCAAACTCTATCATATACAATTGATGTTTATATGGGAAAGATTAAAGCTGAAAGAAATATAATTGACTTTGGAGCATTTGTTTCTTCATTTCCTCAACTTATTGCTGGACCTATAGTAAAATACACGGATATTAATAAAGAAATTAAAAAACGTGAGTTTTCTTTCGATAATATTGAAATAGGATTAGAAGAGTTTGTAATAGGATTAGGAAAAAAGGTATTAATAGCTAATAATATAGGTATGCTTTGGACTGAAATATATAATAAAAATATAAATGAAATTTCAATGCCATTAGCATGGATAGGAATATTAGCCTTTTCATTTCAAATTTATTTTGATTTCAGTGGATATTCCTCAATGGCCATTGGCCTTGGTAAAATATTAGGATTTAATTTCCCAACGAATTTTAATTTTCCTTATATATCAAGAAGTATTAGTGAGTTCTGGAGGAGATGGCATATAACATTAGGATCGTGGCTAAAGGAATATGTTTATATACCTTTAGGTGGCAATAGAGTAGGGAAATTAAGACTGATTTTAAACCTTCTTATATTGTGGTTTTTAACAGGTTTTTGGCATGGAGCAGAATATACATTTATAATATGGGGATTATATTTCTTTGTACTAATATCTTTAGAAAAACTATTTTTATCTAAATTTCTTGATAAAAATAAGATATTCTCTCATATTTACACAGTCTTTTACTTATTAATAGGATGGGTTATATTTGCAATAGATAAAATGGATTTATTAATTATTTACTTAGGAAGAATGTTTTCTTTTAACTTTACTTTTGATTGGATATATTACTTAAATAATTATATGATAGTTTTTATTTTATGTATTATTTGTTCAACACCATTAATATTAAGATTATATGTGAAAATGAATAAATCTATTAAGACACTAGTAATTATTGCTATTTTCCTATTATCAATTGCTTATCTAGTAGATAGTACATATAATCCATTTTTATATTTTAGATTTTAACAGGAGTTATTGAAGCATGAAAAATATAAAAAAATATCCTATAAGTTTATGTTTAATTTTAATGATTTTATTAATAAGTATAGCAGATATTTTTAATAAAGATATAGATTTTTCTACATTTGAGAACAGATCTTTAGCACAAAAGCCTAAATTTTATTATAGTGATTTTGAAAGTGGAAGATTCTTTAAAAGTTATGAAAGATATTTAAATGATCAATTTTTACTGAGAAATACATGGATAAATATAAAGTCAGCTGCAGAATTTGTTTTAGGTAAAAAAGAGAATAATGGAATTATCTATGGTGATAAAAACTTTTTATTTGATAAATTTGAAGATATAGATGAAGAAAATCTAAGAAAAAATATTGATACTTTAAAAAGTTTTATTACATCTTCAAGTTCTAATTTTGATGTTATGATAATTCCTGAATCATTTAGTATATATAAAGAGCTTTTACCTAACGGCATTAGTTTAGTTGATGAAAATCAATATATAAATACTATTAATACTGAATTTAACAATTTAAATAATGTAAAATCTATAAATCTAATAGATAAATTTATAGAAAATAAAGACAGATATATATATTATAAAACTGATCACCACTGGACTTCTCTAGGTGCATATTTGGCCTATAAGGAGTTTGCAAATATAAATAATATAGAAGCTATAGATGTACAAAATTTAAAAGAAAATAGAGTAGATAGCTTTCTTGGAACTTATTTTTCCAAAGCAAAAAACTTTAATGTAAATGAAGATTATATTACATACTATGGCAATAATAATATAGATGTAAAGATAGATGGGGTAGAAGTGGATGGGTTAAATGATGACTCAAAATGGAGTAGTAGTGACAGATATTCAGCATTTTTACACGGTAATAATGGATTAACTGTTATTACTAATAACTCAGTAAAAGATAAATCAAAAATACTAGTTATTAAAGATTCTTATGCAAATTCTTTTATACAATTTTTAATCAATAATTATAATGAAGTATATGTAGTAGATTTAAGAAGTTTTATTGGAAGTTTTAATGAATTTTACTCAAATAATAATTTTGATAAGGTCTTAATAATGTATAGCTTTAAGAATTTAGTTAATGATGTTAATATTTCCAGAATAAAATATTAAACTTTATATCAGATTTATTGACAATCCTATGATAATTTGATAATCTTTTAAAGGTTATTATATATTTTTATAGGAGGACATTATGGAAGGAACAAAAGAAGTAAAAATACTAGTTGCTGATCCATCTGCTTTAGGGTTATTCGGATTAGCTGTAATTACATTAGTGGCATCATCACAAAAATTAGGATTAACAAGCGGGGTATCTCTTGTGTTACCTTGGGCAATATTCTTAGGAGCTACAGCTCAATTAGTTGCTTGTTTAAATGATTTTAAACATAATAATACTTTTGGAGCAACTGCTTTTGGAGCTTATGCATTCTTTTGGTACGCTATGGGTATGACTTGGTTAATCCAAAATGGAATATTTGGAGACAAGCTTGCTCAAGCGGCAGATAGTAAACAATTAGGATTTGCTTTCTTATCATACTTAATTTTTACATTATTTATGACTATAGGAGCTATGGAAACTCATAAAGTATTATTCATAATATTTGTTTTAATAGATTTCCTATTTATAGGATTAACATTAAATTCATTTAATATAGCACCACATTTTTCACATAATCTAGCTGCTTATTCTGAATTAGGAATAGCTTTAGTATCTTTTTATGGCTGTGGAGCATCAGTATTAAATAAACACTTCGGAAAGACTTTCTTACCAATAGGAAAGCCATTTAACATTTTTAAGTAATTATTATTTTATATTTTTATAAATAGTGTTATAGTTGTAATATACTATAGCACTATTTTTTTATAAATTTTTATAGATAAAGGAGAATTAAACAAATGAAATTATGTGTATTTTTAAAAGGCAAAAAAGATCCTGTAATATATGAAGGAGATAAAATAGATGTAGTAGACTTCAATTTTAATGGAGTTGATTATAAGCAAATCAGGTGTTTTAAAAAGGGGATATCTAAATCAGAGTTAATTGCTAAAGAGTTAATTGTTAATATTAAGAATCAATAAATACATAATAAAAGTTCTAAATTATATAATTTAACAATAAAATATTATTGAAAAGATACTAACAGCAAATATTTAATATAGTATCTTGCCTTAAGACACTAACAGCTTTAATCTTTTGTAATTGTTAATATAATGATGTGTCTTGTTATTTAAGGAGGAATTATGTCTGGGGTCTTAAATAAAATTAGAAAAGAACTATATAAACTTTCAGAACCAGAAATGGATCAGGAAGAGCAGAATTCGATTTTAGCTTTAAAAGATTTTATTGAGAATATAGCCTACTTAAGAAATGCTTCTGAAGAAGAAATAATTAATAAGTTTAGGCTAATATTATTTTTAGATACAGAAGAGAGTATAAAATTCTTATTTTTTATTAGAAGTATAAAAAATGGGCTAGGGGAGCGTAGAATATTTAGGGTTTTACTAAAATACTTAGCCAAGGAAAATACAGATATTATAGAAAAAAATATAAGGATTATACCCAAATATGGTAGATGGGATGATTTATATTCTCTATTTGATACACCCTTGGAAGAAAAAGTTATATATCTTTTTAAAAATCAAATTCAAAAAGACTTAACTTCAAATACACCATCTACTTTAGGTAAATGGTTGAAATCTGAGAATTCATCATCAAAAGATAGTAGGGCCCTTGGATATAAAACTAGGGTGTTATTGAAATACTCGTCAAAGGAATATAGAAAATTATTAACAACTTTAAGAAGAAAACTTAATATTATTGAGAACAATTTAACTACAAAGAACTATGAAAATATTAATTACGAAAATATATCTAAAATAAGTATTAATAAATATAAAAAAGCATTTTTCAAGAATGATAATAAAAACTATAGTCTATATTTAAATAATAAGGTTAATACTGATTATATTATTCCTAATAAGATTATAAATTATCTTAATGCTAATATGGATGAAGATAATTTAAATAATAGAATTGAAAATCTATTTTATAATATAATTATTAAGGGTGCAACGAATTTAGATGATTCACTTATTATAAATGGATTAAATGAAAATGAGAATAATGAAGTTTTGAGCTTACTTATTTTTACAATCGTTTTATACAAAAAAATAAATTTGAACGCGTTTAAAAACTATTATATATCCTTTAAGAAGAATCCTAAATTTAATAAACTGACAGAAATCGATTTGATAAATGATATGAAATCTATATATAATAATTATACTAATTTTAATATAAATTTAAATTCTGCGTTAGATTTGCTGTTATTTACTTTATTAAAGAAAAACCTAAGTTCAGATTCTTCACCTAAATCAATATTATATATTTACAACAGCGATGAAGATATAGATTTTTATACAACAGAAGATCTTAAAGAAAAATGGTCAAAAGCAAACTTCGAGATTCCCGAAATAAAGTTATGGAACTTAAATAATTTAAATAATAATTTCTCTATACAAATTAAAGATGATGTAATAAGAATATCAGGATACAACCAAAACATATGGAAATACCTAATAGAATCGAAAGAAATAAGTAATACTGAAATCATTTTAGATAAATATCATAAAATAAATCTTAGAGATATTAATATTTAAGCAATGTGAATAGCATTGCTTTTATAAAATTACTTTACATAATATTTAATATGTAATAACTAACTTATAAAAAACCTAGAAAATAATTTCGCTAAATATACATTTAGTGTATTTCGTAATATTGAAAAACGAAAATGGCTATGATATAATAAAATCAAGGCTTAACAAGGATTTAATGAGGTGAAAAAATGTCTAATATGCGAAAAATAACATATAAATATAAAGATTTTAAGTACAGTGAGGATGTTAACCGACTTTTAAATGTTGAATTAACTAATAAAGATAAGAAAAAGATACACCTAATATATTCTAATTACTACAATTTAGGTGTAGAACGTGGTTATGAATATATAATTGAAGATCTTTATAAATTAGCAGAAATACATAAACTATCTACTACACAACTATCTGAAATATACGGTACTGGTGTGAGAAATATTCAAATATGGTTAAAGGAACTTGGGATAAATCGAAGCATTAAAAAAGGTCAAAAGCTTCAAAAGAAAAACTCTTCAGCGAATATAAATTTAAAATCTGACGAAAATCAAATTTCAACTTCCGATTCATTGATGAGTAAGTATGGTATAGAAAAAGTTGAAATTAAAAATTTGCCGCAATCGATGATAGATTTTCTAAATTATCTAGAAACTATTAAAGCTAAATCTCCAAATACTATTAAGGGATATGAAATAGATTTATCTATGTTTTTTAAATTTTTAAAAATATATAAAGGTTTAGTTGTTGATCCTTCTTTAGAATTTCATGAAATTAATATTAAAGATATAGATAACAGTTTTTTAAGAAATATTAAGCTAACAGATATTTATGCATTTTTAAGTTTTACAGAAAAACAAAGAAATAATGGTAATTATGCCAGAGCTAGAAAAGTTGCTGCGTTGAAATCTTATTTTAAATTTCTTCAAGGTAAAGCTAAAATTATTGATGATAATCCTACGCTAGATCTAGAATCTCCTAAAATTAATAAACGGCATCCTATTTACCTTACTTTAGAAGAAAGTGTGAATTTATTAAGTTCATTGGATGAAAATAGCAAAAACTATTATAGAGACTATTGTATTCTAACATTATTTTTAAATTGTGGAATGCGTTTATCAGAATTGTGTGGAATAAGAATTGATAAAATAAAGGGAGATACTTTAACTATCATAGGAAAAGGTAATAAAGAAAGAACTGTATACTTAAATGAAGCTTGCATAAAAGCTATTAATAGCTATTTAAAGGTTCGAGATGACTCTAAATGCCTTCCTGAGGATAAAGAATACCTACTACTCTCCTCCCGCTTTAAACCGATTAATAAGCGTACTGTAGAGCTTTTAGTTAAGAAACATATTTATAATTCTGGTTTAACTAACGAAAAATATACACCTCATAAATTGAGACATACAGCAGCTACATTAATGTATAAACACGGAAATGTAGATATTAGAAGTTTACAAAGCATTTTAGGTCATGAAAATATTTCTACAACTCAAATTTACACTCATGTAGATGAAGAAATTTTAAGAGATGCAGTTAAAGCTAATCCATTATCAAAACTTTAATGTTTTATATAAATTGGACAAGCTATCTATAATAAAAATAATAAAAGGTAGGATATTAATTATTATCTATATCCTACCCCATTTATTATTAATTATCTTCTCTTTAACCTTCTAAATCCAGGGAATACTTCTTCTGTTGCTTCATCAAAGTCTTCTTCTAAATAATCTAAATCATCTATATATTCTATGTTATCAAAAGCATCCACATAATCTAAATCACTATCTTCTTTTGATATATACTCTTCTTCTCCTGCTGTATTTGCAGCTTCTTCTTTCAATGCTTCTAGCATACTTTTATACTCAGCTTCTAAAAATTGATTTTCCTCAACATTTTTAGCTATATCTTCTATTCTTATTGCTCTAACATCTATTCCTTCTTCCTTTAAACAATCACCGCAATTATCACAGATTCTATTTGGATATATATCGCATATATCGTCCTCAGTATATTTATTAATATTCACTAAAACACCACCTACGATTTAATTTGATTTTAACGTAACTTATATTATATCAAATACATATATATTTTTCAAATACTTTTATCATTAAGAACATAAGTTTGATATTAAATCTGTTTTATGATATAATGTTGCCAATAAAGTGAGGTGTTTTATTAATGGAAGTAAGAGATAAACAATTAGAAATCTATGATTTTTTAAAAATATATACAGAAAATAAAGGATATCCACCTTCAGTTAGAGAAATCTGTGAAGCTGTTAATTTAAGATCAACTTCAACAGTTCATGGCCACTTGAAGAGACTAGAAAAAAAGGGACTAATTAAAAGAGATCCTACTAAGCCTAGAGCTTTAGAAATCATAGAAATGTCTAATAATAAAAAAGAAATGTTAAATATACCTATTATAGGAAAAGTAACAGCAGGAGCACCGATCTTAGCTACTGAAAATATTGAAGATACCTTCCCTATCCCAATAGAATATATTAAGCATAATGATGAACTTTTTATGCTTAAAGTTACTGGAGATAGTATGATAAATGCAGGTATAAATGATGGTGATTATGCCATAATTGAAAAAGCACCAACTGCGGAAAATGGTGAAATAGTTGTTGCTTTAATCGAAAATGAAGCCACAATAAAAACTTTTTATAAAGAAAAAGATCATATAAGGCTTCAACCTGAAAATGATAGTTTATCTCCTATTATTGTTGAAGATTGTAGCATACTGGGAAAATTAGTTGGTCTATTTAGAGCATATTAAAAATTATGAGTCATACAATATTATGTATGGCTCTATTTTTTTTAGGAGGTAAAAAAGTGAAGGTTTCTATTGTTAAAAAAGACCAAATAATAACGGAAAATGGTTTAGATGAGAGTACTGTTATAGATAAAAGAGACTATACTTCTATAGTATTACTTTCAAAAGTTATAGTAGCTAGTATATATGCTTTTGGATTAGGCTATAGTTTATTTTTTCTTGGCGATGAATTCATAGAAGTAGGATTGTTATTCTTAGCTTTACTAATAATTTCTTATATTATTATTGAATATCCTTATGCTTTATTAAAAGCTTTATTTCTACCAAAGGTATTTGATAAAGATAACATCAATCTACAGATTCATCCATTTACAATGTCTATAGATATATGTTCAAAAATAGCAATTTCTAAAACGAGAATTATTTTATCTTTAATAGTTCCATTTATTATTCTAGCTATTATACCTACGATTGCAAGTTATCTATTAGAGTTTAATATGTATTTTTATGTTATTGCATCTTCTGCAGCCATTATAGCAACGAAAGATCTTATTTACTTATTTTTAATTCTAAAGAACAGCTCTAAAATAGATAATATTAAGCTAGCTTTAAATGAATTTATTTTTTATAATTAGTATTTGTATATAAAACAAAAACTCCATAAGGAATAATATATTAATATTTCCTTATGGAGTTATTAATTTTTGATAGCATAAATTATAATTTAAGTATATTATTTAAAGAAATCATTATTCCTATCTTTGCATGATCAAAAGTTAATCCACCTTGTAAATAGGCTATATAAGGTTCCCTTATAGGTGCATCCGCAGATAGTTCAATAGATGAACCTTGTATAAAGGCTCCAGCAGCCATTATAACTTCATCATTATACCCTGGCATAGCCCAAGGCTCACATTCTACAAACGAATCTATTGGAGACCCCTTTTGTATTCCCTTACAAAATTGAATTAATTTTTCTTTATCACCAAATTTAATAGCTTGAATTATATCACTTCTTTTTTCATTATATTTAGGTAAAACTTCAAATCCTGCAAGCTCCATTATTCTAGAGCAGAATATTGCTCCTTTTACTGCTTCCATTGCTATATGCGGTGCCAAGAAAAGCCCTTGATAAAGTTGTCTAACAACTCCAAAAGTTGATCCGCACTCCCCTCCTATTCCAGGTGTAGTTAATCTATATGCTGCTTGCTCAACATATTTAGATTTACCAGCTATATATCCGCCTGTCGGAGCTATGCCTCCACCGATATTTTTTATTAAAGAACCTGCAATTAGATCTGCTCCTACATCTGTTGGCTCAATATAATCTATAAATTCACCATAACAATTGTCTACAAATACTATTACATCATCTCTTAAGTCCTTAACAAATTTTATTACTTCACCTAACTCGCTAACTAAAAATGAATTTCTCCATCCATATCCTGTGCTTCTTTGTATATGTACTAATTTTATCGTATCATCTTTAGATAAAACCTCTTTGATTCCATCTAAATCGAATTTACCATCCTTTAGATTAACCTGTTTATAATTAACTCCATATTCCCTTAATGATCCTATATTTTCTTTTCCGCTAATGCCTATAATATTATGAAGAGTATCATAAGGTGCTCCAGAAATACATACCATCGTATCTCCTGTTCTTAAATTGCCCATTAAAGCACATCCTATAGCATGTGTACCATTAACAAAATGAGGACGTACCAATGCACTTTCTGTATTAAAAATCCTTGCATATACTTTATCTAAAGAATCTCTTCCTATATCATCATATCCATAACCAGATGAGTTAGTAAAATGTGATTCACTTATTCTTTCTTCTTGAAATGCTTTTAACACTTTTAATTGATTATACTCTCTTATTTCATCATAGGTACTGAATACCTCTTCTACATCCTTTAGAGCCTTATTGTATAACTCAAATGTACTATCTGTAAAATTAAGAGTTCTTATCATTAAATCTTCTGTTTGTTTTAACATACTATAATTACATATTAGTTAATTAATATGTATTCTCCCTTCTTTTCATATAAAATATATTATCATAAAAATAATATTATCATATTTCACATCAAATTCAAACATATACGCTAAATATAAAAAAAGAAGGCAAAATATTGCCTACTCTTCTTCGTTATTAAATAATATTGGTTTTGCAGGAGTTATGGTTGTAATAGCATGTTTGTAAACAAGCATTTGCTTACCTTCACTATCTAAGACAACAGTAAAGCTATCAAAGCCTTTTACATATCCTTTTAATTGAAATCCATTTGTTAAATAAATAATAACTGAAATTTTATTTTTTCTTGCTCCATTTAAAAAGATATCTTGTAAGTTATTAGGCTGTTTATTCATATAAGCCACCTCCGAAATATTATAAAATAAATAATATATTTATCTTCTCAGGTCACTAGCTATTCTGGTAAATATTTCTTCTTCAGTTAGTTCATCTTTATTAAGAAAAATTGCCCTAGGATCTCTTCTAAACCAGGTTAATTGTCTTTTAGCATAATTCCTTGAACCTTGTTTTATCATCTCTATAGCATCTGTATAAGAAATCTTTTCTTCTAAGTAATAGAAAACCTCTTTATAGCCTATACCTTGCATTGACTGCATAAGAGAATTATACCCCATCTCCTTAAGTTTTATGCATTCATCAATTAAGCCTTTTTCTAGCATAATATCTACTCTTAAATTTATTCTCTCATATAGCTTAGATCTATCCATATTGATAGCATAATAGTTTACATCATATGGACCATTATAAAAATCATCACCTGAATTAAATGAGCTGAATGGTTTATTGGTTAATTTATATACCTCTAACGCCCTAATAACTCTTTTTCTATTATTAAAATGTATTTCTTTATAACTTATAGGATCTATATCCTTAAGCATATTATGAATATATTCATTTCCATTTTTATCAGCTAAAACTTCTAATTCTTTTCTATATTCATCATCACTATCTGCTTCTGTAAAATTCATATTACAAGTAAGCGCATTTATATATAAACCAGTACCACCAACCAATATAGGAAGCTTATTTCTTGATATAATATCATCTATGCACTTAGTCGCAATTTCTTTATATTCTGCTACAGAGAAAGGCGTACCCGGATCAACTACATCTATCATATGATGAGGTATCCCCTCCATTTCATCCTTAGTAATTTTAGCAGAACCTATATCCATATACTTATATATTTGCATAGAATCAGTTGAAATTATTTCACCATTTAATTCCTTAGCTAACTTTATAGATAAACTAGTTTTTCCAACAGCTGTGGGCCCAGCTATGATTAAAATTTTATTTTTCATTATTTCTCCCTAGACTATTCTCCTAAATTTTTTATCTAAATCATAATTTGTAAATTTTATAATAACAGGTCTGCCATGTGGACAATGAAAAGGATCATCTATATATCTTAAATCATTAATTAATTTCTCCATTTCAGCTTCATTTAAATAATTATTTGCCTTTACAGCAGCCTTACATGCGAGTGTAGCTATTCTATTATATTTAACTTCTGTTGTTTTACCACTACCTAGACTTTTTATATTGTCTAATATATTCATAAATAAATTTCTAGCATCTAGTTTCCCTAAAAAATAAGGAACTTCTTTTATAGATATAGTATTACCACCAAAGTTTTCTATTATAAATCCAGCTTTAGAGAATACTTCAGCATTCTCATCATAATAACAATAATCATCTGTAGTTAAATCTATTAATATAGGTACTAATAGCTGTTGTACTACTATATCTCCATCTTCTATATTCTTCAAATATTTTTCAAATAGTATTTTTTCGTGAGCAGCATGCTGATCAATAATATATAAGATATCTTCATATTCTGCTAAAATATACATCTTATTAAATTGACCTATTACTCTTAAATTTGGAAATTTTGCAATTTTATTATTTTCTAAATTCTTATTTTCTAAATTCTTATTTGGTAAATTCTTATTTGGTAAATTAATTTCCTTTTTCTCTTCATAAACAACAGGTTTATCTTCATAACTTGTATAACTTGACTTAATAGAATTACTTAATTCTTTTAAGCTCTTATATAATTCCTCTTCTTTTCTTACCTCTTCATAAGTAAGATCTTCTAAATCTTTATTAATTATTTTTTTATTTTCGGACTTGATTTCTTCATTAGAGATATCTATAATATCAAACTCTATTTTTTCGATGTTTGGGGTACTTTCCTCTTCTTTAATTTCTTCTTCTGGAATATAAAACTCTTCAAAAATTTCATTTTTAAAAGCTCTATGCACTGAGTCAAATACTTTTTTAAAGATTCCTCTATCTTCCTTAAATTTAATCTCAGCCTTTGTTGGATGTATATTTACATCTACAAATTCAGGATAAAGTTCTATAAAAAGTACAAAGAATGGAAATTTATTTACTGTAGCAAATGATTTAAAAGCATTTTCTACAGCAGCAACTATAGTTTTATTTTTTATATATCTACCATTAACAAATATGCTTTGATTATTTCTAGATCCCCTAGATATTTCTTCCTTTCCTATATAACCATATAAAGATATAGCCTCTTCTTTACTCTCAAAGTAAATTAAGTTATCACTAATACTCTTACCATATATAGTTCGTATTACATCTATTAGATTACCTGTTCCATAGGTATGTAAAACTTTCTTACCATTATTATAGAACTTAATAGATACATCTGGATGAGATAAAGCAATTCTATTAACTATATCTCCTATTAAGGCTCCTTCTCTTGAAATAGTTTTTAAAAACTTCTTCCTTGCAGGTACATTATAAAATAAGTCTCTAACTTCTATTATAGTTCCCTTATTAGTTCCTATATCATTTAAATTTATAATTTCTCCGCCTTCTATTACTATTTCAGAGCCAAAGTCATCTTCTTCTATTTTACTTTTTAAACTTACCTTAGAAATAGATGCTATTGATGCCAAGGCTTCCCCCCTAAATCCTAAGGTCATAATAGAGTAAATATCATCTACATCTCTTATCTTAGATGTAGCATGAGGTAAAAAAGCTTTTTTGATATCTTCTCTATGTATACCATGACCATCATCTATTATTCTTATTAAAGAAACTCCACCTTCTTCTATTTCAATTGTGATATTCTTAGCATCTGCATCTATAGAGTTTTCCATAAGTTCTTTAACCACAGAGGAAGGACGCTCTACTACTTCCCCTGCTGCAATCTTATTAGAGGTATGTTCATCTAATACGTTTATTCTCTTCATATTCTACCCCCTTATAATTCTATTTTAACTTCTTAGCTTCTAAAATTAACTTATATAATGTGTTCATTGCATCCATAGGAGTTAAAGACATTACATCTAATTCTGCTATAGATTTAATTAAACTTTCCTTTTCTATTATAGAGAAATCTAACTGATAATTATCTTCATTCTTAACCTTCTTATTCTTTTTAGGCTTTTCTTCCTTCTCTATAGCTACTTCTTTAATAACTTCAATATGTTTTATATCTTCTTTATTTTCTTCTAATGAAGCTAATATTTGCTTTGCTCTATTTATAACTTCATTAGGTAATCCAGCAAGCTTAGCAACCTCTATACCGTAAGATTGATCTGCTCCACCTTCAACTATCTTTCTTAAGAAGATTATATTATCATCTATTTCTGATACTGCTACTGAATAATTCTTAACACCTTCAATATTGCCCTCTAATTTAGTAAGCTCATGATAATGAGTAGCAAATAATGTTTTACATTTAAGATTATTATTTTTTGATATATATTCTATTACTGCCCATGCAATACTTAATCCATCGTAAGTTGAAGTACCTCTTCCAACTTCATCTAATAAAACTAAGCTTTTAGATGTAGCATTTTTTAAGATATTTGATACTTCCCACATTTCAACCATAAAAGTTGACTTCCCACCTGCTAAATCATCAGACGCACCAATTCTAGTAAAAATCTTATCACATATAGATATATTCGCAGCTTTCGCAGGAACAAATGATCCTATTTGTGCCATAAGAGTAATTAAAGCTACTTGTCTCATATATGTAGATTTACCTGCCATGTTAGGTCCTGTTATAAGTAATAATCTATTATTATCAGTATTTAACAATGTATCATTTGAAACAAACTCTCCATTACTAATTACTTTTTCAACTACAGGGTGTCTTCCTTCATTTATTTCAATTAATCCCTCTTCGTTTATAGATGGCTTTATATAATCATTTTCTAATGCTATTAAGGCCAATGTAGATAAAGCATCTAAATTACCTATGATTCTAGCGCTTTGTTTAAGTCTTGGTATTTCCTTTTCTATTAACTCTCTAATTTCTACAAACAAATTGTACTCTATTGATATTAGCTTTTCTTCAGCTCCTAATATCTTTTCTTCCATTTCCTTTAATTCTTGAGTTATAAATCTCTCAGCATTTGCTAAAGTTTGTTTTCTTATATATCTTCCTTCTGGAATAGATGAATAATTGGCTTTAGATATTTCGATATAATAACCAAAGACTTTATTATAACCAACTTTTAGAGATTTAATACCTGTAAATTCTCTTTCTCTATTCTCTAAAGCAGCAATCCATTCCTTCCCATGGAACTTTGCAGTCCTTAAACTATCTACTTCATCATTGTATCCATCTTTAATTATATTTCCTTCTTTTAATGATATAGATGGATCATCCATAATTGATTTAGATAATAATTCCTTTATATCAGATAGTTCATCTAAATCATTAAACCATTCATTTAAAATTGATGACTTCGATTTAGATAGATGCTCTTTTATTGCTGGTAATTTTTCAATAGATTTTTTCAAAGATATTAAATCCTTGGCATTTACATTCTTATTAGATATTTTACCTACTATTCTTTCAATATCATAAATCTCTTTTAATAAAATTCTTAAATCCTCATTAAAATAATTATTTGTAAATAACTCTTCTACACCATTTAATCTGTTTTCTATTTCATTTTTAATTATAAGTGGTTCCTCAATCCATTTTCTAATTGCTCTTCCACCCATGGATGTAGAAGTCTTATCTAAAACCCATATTAAGCTACCTCTTTTAGATTTTTCTTTAAGGCTTTCTGTAAGTTCTAAGTTTCTTCTTGAATTACCGTCTATAGTCATATAATTTACAATATCATAATATTCAAGTAAGTTAATATTAGTTAAAGTCATCTTTTGAGTGTCATAAATATATTTAAGTAACGCTTTAGAGACTTGCTTAGATAGTTCATTTAAATTTACACTACATACTTCTGAAAATTGATTAACTAGTTCCTCTTCAGTGCATATATTTTTCTTTAAATCTCTTTTCGTTATTAATGCTTGTGAAACAGAAGTTATTTCTGATAAAAGCTCTTCACTAATATTATTATCTACAAGTATTTCTTTTGGATTAACTTTTGTTATTTCATCTAATAAAGTCGCTTTAATACCATTAAATGATGTAACCTTGAATTCTCCAGTAGATATATCTGAAATTGAAACACCGAAGCTATCATCCTCTTGAACTATACACATTAAATATGTATTCTTATATTCATTATCTTCTGAAGCTTCAACAAAAGTTCCAGGAGTGATAACTTTAATAACATCTCTTTTTACAATACCTTTAGCAACAGCTGGATCTTCTACTTGTTCCCCTATAGCAACCTTATAGCCTTTATTTACTAACCTAGCTATATATGATGATGCAGCATGGAAAGGTATTCCACACATAGGTGCTCTTTCTTCTAACCCACAGTCTCTACCAGTAAGTACAAGTTCTAATTCTCTTGATGCAATCTTAGCATCTTCAAAGAACATTTCATAAAAGTCACCTAATCTAAAAAATAAAATACAATCTTTATAATTCTCTTTTATCTCAAAATATTGTCTCATCATTGGAGTTAACATATTAAATACCTCGCTAATATTAATTTAAGTATAAACCTTGTAAACATAAGGTTTTATGACTATTATACTATAAATTTACAACAATAAAAAGTAATAAGGCAAGTAAGAGAGTATTAGCTAATATATTTATCTGCTATAATACTCTCTTAGTTGAATTAGTTAATTAAATTTATAATAAAATTATCAATGTTAAATTCATTCTTAGTTTCAAATAATTCTTGTAAAACTTCTATATTTTCTTCTAGATGTTCTATATCTTTAGAATATGTATGTGCTATATCTACCATATCATCATCTAAAAACTCTTTATTTTCTAAATAACGTATAACAGATAATTCTTTAATTATTATAAAGCTTATTAAAGCAAGTTTAATCTTTCCTAATACATCATAGTCATAAACTGCTTTCATAAAGTATCTATATACGTAATATATAATAATTTGTTCAAATTGATATTCTTTACCTATATAATAATTCTTGAAATTTTTATGAAGATCATAGTAAACATTAATATCCTCTTCATTTTGCCAAAAATATCTTAATGAGTTTTCTAATCCTAATATGTCATTTGGCTTAATATGTTTTAAATTTATAAATATATTAAATATCTTATATATATTCATATATCTATCATCTAAGGATTCCTTATGATTATAAAGGGAATTAATACTTTCCTCTATAAATTCTTTATCCAAATATTTTTCCCTAATATCTTTAATTGAAGTTATATCATTTGAGTCTATCTTTTCTTGGATTTCATTTGTAAAAGATAGTGCTAAAGCACATCTATATTTAAGTTCAATTTCTCTATTTTGTAATATATCAAAAACTAATTTTCTACATTGCATAATATTTATATATACATTTGGATTTATATCATTATAGCTATTTACTTCCTCATCATTATCTTTAATTAGGAATTTCACTGCTTTATTTTGCTTTAAAATAATCCTTGCTGCTTCAGGACAAGATAGTGATAAGCCAATTTCACGCAAAGTTCCAAACTCCTCTAAATAACGTGGATATTGCCTACATGTGTAACAGAGCCCCTCTTCCCCTAATTCGTTATATATAGCACATAAATTATTGTCATTTAAAAATGAACATCTATCTCCATTTAATAGAAATACATGATCACCTTCATCATTTATTATCTTACTTCTTAATTCATCTCCAAATTTACCCTTAACAGATAAGTAATTATTATAACTTTTATCATCTATTACTATTCCCCAACCTGCACAACAAGTGTCCTCACACTTATCAGCAATACATTTAAATTTATCAAAATAATCTGGTGTTCTTATTTTCATTTTTCCCCTCACATCATATGTAGATATATTATTATAATAAAACAATTTTAATACTCACTTTAAATCCATTCAAGAGTTATTTCTTTTAAAATCTATATAAATATAAAAAAAGGGATCCTTATTCAAGTTCCCTTAATTTATTTTAGCCTATAGAAAATAGATTTAATATATCTTCTTCACTTAAAGAATTTATATTAGAGCCTTCCATATCGTTATCAATAATCTTTTCTATTAACTTTCTTTTTTCATCTTGAAGTTCTACTATTTTTTCTTCTATAGTGTTTTTAGATATAAGCTTTATAACTTCAACAATGTTCTTTTGACCAAATCTATGGGCTCTGTCTGTTGCTTGGTCTTCAACAGCAGGATTCCACCAAGGATCAAAATGAATAACTATATCTGCTGAAGTTAAATTTAAACCAGTTCCACCAGCTTTTAAACTTATTAAAAACACAGAATTATTTCCATTATTAAATTCATCTATTAGCTGAATTCTTTTTTCAGATGAGATACTTCCATCTAAATAGCTATAAGATATATTTTCAGATTCTAGCCTTTTAGATATATTCTTTAAGACAGAAGTAAATTGTGAAAATACAAGAATCTTATGTCCCTCTTCTATTCCTTGATTCAATAATTCAATTAAAGAATCTACTTTGCCGCTATTACCAGTGTAATCATTTATTAGTACAGATGGATCTAAACATATTTGTCTTAGTTTTGTTATATAAGATAATATCTCAATTTTACTATTATTTAATTCCTCATCTTTAACTTTCTTTTCTATCAGATTTTTAGCATAATCAGCATAAATAGCATATACCTTTTCCTGTTCTTCTGACATTGAAACTAAAAGCTTCTTTTCAATTTTTAAAGGTAATTCCTTTATTACATCTTTTTTATATCTTCTTAATATAAAAGGCTGTATTAACATATTTAATTCTTCTAAAACTTCTTTAGACTCGTGTAGTTTTTTATAATATCTAACACTAAATCTCTTTTCATCAAATAGATATCCAGGCATTATGAAATCAAAAATTGACCATAATTCCAAAACAGAATTCTCTATTGGTGTACCTGTTAATGCAAATTTTCTATTTGCTTGTATTTTCTTTACTGATAAGGCATTTTGAGAATTACTATTTTTTATATATTGAGCCTCATCTATAAAACAATAGTCGAAGTTAATATTACTATATGATTCTAAATCTCTCTTTAATATATTATAGGTTGTTATTATAACGTCATAATTACAAAGATTATTTAGTATATTTAATCGTTCATCCTTTGTTCCATTTAGAACTGCCCATTTAATACTTGGAGCAAACTTTTCAATCTCGTTACTCCAATTATAAATTAATGATGTAGGTGCAACAATTAAAGTTTTAGATGGAAGTGTTGATAGAATAAAAGTAATGGCTTGTATTGTTTTGCCTAGCCCCATCTCATCTCCTAATATACCACCAAAACCTAAGTAATCCATTGTCTTTAACCAATTATATCCCTCTTTTTGATAAGATCTTAAATTAGCATTTAAAGTTAAAGGTTCTTTAAAAGTCATTTTCTTAACATCTTTAATCTTCTTTTGAATCTTTGTTAGTTCATTTTTACCTTTTATATATCTTAAATTATTATCTTTAATAAAATCATTTATAAACATTGATTTATTTTTATTAAAGACTAATTTATCATCAGTTATATCATTATCAATAGAAAGAACATCTAATAACTTTAAGAAATTTCTTAGTTCTATTTCTTCTAAATCTAAATATTCACCATTTTTTAGCTTATAATATTTCAAATTATCTTTAAAAGCTAAAATTACACTTTTTATTTCATCATTAGAAATATCAGCAATCTTAAACTTCAGTTCTAAATAGTCGTATTTTCCTGCTTCTATTCGTCCTATTATATTTTTATTATTTACTTGCTTGATTATCTTAAAGTTCTCTGAATAGAATACTTCTCCGATTTCTTGTAATTTAACAATTTCATTTTTAAAGAAATTAAATATATAATCATCTCCAAGTAATAAATAAAACTTATCTCCTGAAGGCTCGAAGCCTAATGCTCTTAATGAAGATAATACTTCATTCTCCCTATTTAAATCCCTATAAATAATTTTATTTTGATATTCATGGAATACATTAAATTCATGCTCACCATACTTTACTTTTAGAACTAATGTAATATCTTTATTTACTTTATCAAAGTAAAAACAAAACTTAACATCTTCCTTAACTATTTTTTCTTTTATTGTCTTATTTATCTTTACATAATCAGATAAAGTATATAACTTAGGCAGTAAATGTGATAAAATTCTTAGTTCATCATCTTTACTTAAAGAAATAGAATTCATACCATTAAAAGCTTTTATATATTTTGATATATTATAACAATAATCAAAACTTGGAAGATAAATACTGCTTCCATATAAAAATATTGAATTCTTTTTATCTAGTATTTCTGGTAATCCTTCATCTATGGATAATATGTATTCATTACCTAATTCTTTCAAACTAAACTGTATATTAGGTTTATCATAAATAACTTCTGTCTCTACAGGTCTATAAAAGAAACCTTCATTAAGATATATTCTACTTTTAGATATAATGTCGAAAAATTCTCTTAATAAAAAATCTGGAATTATTAATGTCTTTCCATCTATAAATTTATCTTGTCTTCTAACAAAATTTAATTGTAGATTTTCAATATCCTTAATCTTCTCAATCAAGTTTATAATTTTATTTTCTTTTATTCCTAATCTCTGATACTTTAAATCAAAAATAAAATCTTTACCATATTTAATAGGAATTCTATTATTTATAGATATTAATAGTTGATTTATATCTTTGACTACATATAATTTATTAGATGATAATCCCTTTAACCCTATTTTAAATTCAGCAGTTATTTTATTTTTAATTCCTCTTCTATTTATATAAACTTCTAGCTTAATTTCCTCTTTATTCTCTTCCTCCAGAAGTAAATTTAGAATATTATCATTTACTTTAAAAATATTTTTATTCGCAACGCTCGTCTCAAACTTTTCTTTAATATCTTTATAATTGTCTAATTCTTCTAGAAATCTATAAAATGTTGCAGCCAGATGCTTACAAAAGTAATTTTCTTTTCGAAACTCATTTTTTTCAAAATCATCACATGTACAATATGTAGAAATTAAAGTTTTACTTTTAACATCTAGTTCAATATTATTATTATATTCACTAAAATAATCTTCTGATAAAACTCCTGAGTTAATATGTACTAACCCTTCATCATAAGACATTTTAAAATTTGAAACTAAATCACTTTCCAGAATTTTTTTACTTGCTAATATGCATTTTTCAGATATAAATTTTTTATTCTTTTTTAATAAAACTTCTTTAATCATAGTACTCACCCTAAAAACAATATTATTTTATTATAACAAAAAGAAGTGGTTTTATCCACTTCTTAAATATCTTCTTCTATTGGCTTCTCTCCATAGAAGAAAAATTTAATAAGCATAATTGAAGAATAGCTTAAATTAAAGAATTCATTATACTCTTTCAAAAGACTACCTAATCTAGGATCGCTTTCTAATCCCTTATCAAAGTTATATCTAAAGTTTTCCTTACCTAAGATATCACTATGATTAATTACTGACTCTATATTCAAATTTTTAAATTTAAGTAATTTTAATAATGTTAGTAACCTTCTTCCGATATCCCTATTACCATTTAGTGATGCTTGGTATTTAGCTAAATTAGAATTCAAATTTTTAATTAAATCATTCTTAGGATATGTTAATCCCCATAACTCACTGTCGACATCAATAATTATCAATTTACCTCCTGGCTTTAATATTCTATATATTTCTTTTAAAGCTGCTATAGAATCACTTAAATGCTGAAATATAAATCTAGCTATTATAATATCAAAATAATCATCAGGCATAGAGCTATTCATAATATCATCTTGGATAAAAGTAACTCTTTCCTTATAATCCTCACTTAACATATTATTCGCATAATTAAGTAATGTTTCATCAACATCTAATAATATAACTTCTGAGTTACTAAAATTATCTAATAAAATCTTGGAATAGAATCCTGGTCCACTCCCAACTTCTAAGATTATGCTATCATCAGCTACACCTAAATTTCTAAGCATTCTAACTTCTCTGTCAGAGCCTAAATTAGCTTGTTTCTCTAATCTTTTTATTTCCCTTTGAAACCCAATTTGTTTATAAATATCGCTATATGACATTATCTTTCTCCTAAGATTATTAACTTTATATAGTATATACTTAAAATTAACAAGTGTTCTAAATAATAAAGAATATAAATTTCCATATAATAAAAAGGACTCTTAGTTATAACTAAAAGTCCTTTTTTATTAATCTACTGATTTTAATGATTCAACCATTTTCACCTTCTTTAGTTTATAGTACATAACTATATTAACTAAGACAGCAAATACTATAGTTAATAGAGCCGATATAATGAAACTTGGTAAATCTATATTTCTTCCAAACATCATATTATCGATTTCTACAGTAAGCATTATAAACCTATGAAGTAGTACTCCTAAGCCTGCACCAAATATTATACCAAAAACAGTTAATATAACATTTTCACGATAAATATATGCTGAAACCTCTTTATCATAGAAGCCTAATACTTTTATAGTTGCTATTTCCCTGATTCTCTCACTAATATTTACATTGGTTAAATTATATAAAACAGTAAATGCTAGCGCTCCTGCAGAAACTATAATTACTATTATTACATAGTTTAAGCTCTTTATCATATTATCAAAATTCTCTCTAACACTATCATTAAATGAGACACCATTAACTATTTCCTTTTCCATAATACTCATAGAAAAATCATCTTTATTTTGAATATTCTCTGCATTAACTATGATAGAGTTATATATAACGTCCTTATTAAACACTTCTTTATAGTACTTTGGTGACATATATGCATAATTAAAAGTATAGTTTTCAGAAATTCCAGAAATCATCATAGAATATTCTTTGTTATTTACTTTAATTTTAATCTCGTCTCCAACTTTAACCTTAGCCTGTTTAGCAGCTTTCTCAGTCAATATTATGCCACTATCGTTTAACTTTAATTTTTCTTTTGAAGTTCTATTAACAAAATTGATGAAATCTCCTATTTTCCCTATGTCTTCAGGAACTATAATATAAAGATCTTTTTCTGTATTATCAGATTTTATCTTACCACTTTCAGAAGATATCATAAGTAGTTCATCTATTTCATTATAATTATTTAATTCATCTTTTAACTGATTTTTTTCTAATTTACTTACATCTTTATCAATATTAATAGTCAAATTATATTTAAAGATATGTCCAAATTGCTTATCTACAATTGTTTTAATTGAATCTTTAATTCCAAATCCAGTAACAAGTAATGCGGTACACCCAGCTATTCCGAAAACAGTCATAAAGAATCTTTTCTTATATCTAAATATATTTCTAACAGTTACTTTACCTATAAAACTTAATTTGTTCCATACAAATCCTATTCTTTCAATTAAAATTCTCTTTCCTTCCTTAGGAGCTTTAGGCCTCATTAACATTGCTGGTGTCTCAACAAGTTCTTTATAGCAAGCTAACATTGAAGAAATAGTAGTAACAGCAATTGATACTATAGTAATCATAAATGCTATAGGTATATTAAACTCAAGCTGTATTTTAGGTAAAGTGTACATAATTCCATATGCATCAAAAATAACTATTGGAAAAACTGTATATCCTATAGCAAGACCAACTAAACTTCCTAAAAAGCTAGCAGTAAACGAATAAATTATATATTTTGACGCTATTTTATTTTTAGAATATCCTAATCCCTTTAATGTTCCGATATTTACTCTTTGTTCATCTACCATTCTAGTCATGGTTGTTAAACAAACTAAAGCTGCAACTAAAAAGAAAAATACTGGGAATACCTTTGCCAGCTTATCTATACTATCTGCGTTGTTCTTATAATCAACATAAGAATAATGACTATTCCTATCTAATACATACCAACTTGGTTCCTCTATAGCTTTTATATCATTTTCAGCTTTTATAATCTTCGCTTCTGCTGCTGCTATTTCCTTTTCAAATTTTTCTTTAGATTCTTCATATTCTTTTTTACCATTTTCTAATTCTATCTTACCATTTTCTAATTCGATTTTTGCACTAGCAAACTGATTTTCAGCTTCAATCTTGCTTCTTTCTAATTTCGCTTTATTTTCATTTAATAACATTTGAGCATTATTTAGTTCATTTTCATTAGCTTTAATTTGTTCTTCTGCTTGTTGTATTTTTTCAAATGCAGAAGTTATTTGATCACTTATATATGAGATACCAGTATTTAACTCATTTCTGGTATTATATAATACACTTAATTCATTATTTATTTGATTTTTTTGTTCTTCTGTTAAGTTGCTATTTTTTAATTCATTCTCTTTATCTTTAATTCTATTATCTAACTCTTTTTTATTATTTTCTAATGTCTTTAAAGTCTCTTTACCTGTATTTATAAGGCTTTCTGCACTTGCTTTTTCTTCATTTAAAGTTTGTTTCGCTGCCTCTAATTGTGCTTTGCCACTATCTATTTTATATTGACCTAAAGATATCTCATTTTCAGCTTGAATTATTGTAAGTTTATAATCTGTTTCTTTTTTAAATAATTCATCTTCACCAGTTTTTAGCGCTTCCTCTGCTTCATCTAGTTGTTTTTTTGCATCATTTAGCCTATCTTCACCATTTTTCTTTTCTTCACTTAACTTATTCTTACTTTCATTTAATTTCTTATTTGCTTCTTCAATAATCTCTTTATATCTTATTCCTGCTCGTTCATTCCCTAGTGATTCTAATGATATTTTTACTGTTTCAACTAAATCAAAATATTTATCTGAATAACTATTTAGTTCTTTAGCATCCTTTATAGTGACATATGTTTCAGTATAAGCCTGTATTTTAAAATTATCCAAAGGAACTACTACATAGCTTGAAACCTTACCATTTCCTATAGTAGCTGTACCTTTTTCATTAGATAAGTAATACGGAGTTTGTACTTTACCAACTATCTCAAATTCAGTATTTTCTAAGCTTTCACTTAAGTCTTCATTACTTCCTGATTCTAGCTTAATCTTACTGCCAATAGCTAAATCTAAATTGTTAATTTTCCCTTCCTCTATAACGCATTCATTTGGATTCTCAGGTAATCTTCCTTGAATTAAAGTATATCTATTAACATAATTGCTATTATCTAGTGGTATCCCCATAACTTTAACAACGAATTCTGATGATCCAACCTTAGTAACTGTATCTAAAGAATATGTAGGAAATACATCCTCTACACCCTCTATTTTTTTTATTTCATCAATATCTTCGTCAGTAAATCCTAATGTAGAATATAAAGTCAAGTCCATAAAATTATTATCATCATAATATTTATCTGCTGTTTTTTTCATGTCTATTGGAGCTACTTTTATACCTGAAAAAAATGCTACTCCTAAAGCAATAATTGCAAAAATGGAAAAAAATCTTCCCTTTGATTTATTTATATCCCTTAAGACATCTTTAAAAAATGCATTTTTCATTTTTACCATTCAATCCTTTCTACTGGAGTAGGATTGTCATTTAACGTTATACTTTCAATCATACCATTCTTTACTCTAATTACTTTGTCTCCCATAGGGGTTAATGCAAGATTATGAGTAATAATAATAACTGTCATATTATGTTCTCTACATGTATCTTGTAATAATTTTAATATTGCTTTTCCCGTATTATAATCTAATGCACCTGTTGGTTCATCACAAAGCAACAATTTAGGATTTTTAGCTAGTGCCCTAGCTATAGCAACTCTCTGTTGTTCTCCTCCAGATAATTGAGAAGGAAAGTTATTCTTTCTTTCTTCTAATCCTACTGCGTCTAAAACCTCTGATGGATTAAGCGGATTCTTACAAATCTGAGTAGCTAATTCAACATTTTCTAAAGCAGTTAGATTTTGAACTAAGTTATAAAATTGAAAAACAAAGCCAATATCAAAACGCCTATATGAAATTAAATCTTTTTCTGTGTAACTACTAATTATATTGTTGTCAACAATAATTTTTCCGCTAGTTGAAGTATCCATTCCACCTAATATATTTAATATTGTACTTTTACCAGCTCCACTAGCTCCTGCAACTATTACAAATTCACCTTTTTCGATTTGAAAAGATACCCCCCTCAAAGCATCAATATCAACTTCCCCCATTTTATAAGTCTTTTTAACATCTTTAAATTCTATAAAGCTATCCAAAATTATACCTCATTCCTATTTAAATTAGATAATTATCTCCTTATGTGGAACTAAAAAATTTATCGCTTTTCTCTCCAAAGAAATATTAATATTTTTTTCTATTAATATTTCTCCATCAATACATACAGTAAAATCATTTTTTGATTTGATCTCAATATATCTACATTTTTTATAGATAAAATATTTTTTCATTTCTTCATTATCTAAATGTTCTCCTCTTTTATATACATTAATTAATTTTATTAACTTCAATCTAGATACCTTTTTAAATATACAAACATCTATTAAGCCATCATTAATTTTAGCTAGTGGTGCTCCCTTATAACCTCCTCCATAGGTCATTCCATTAGCGACAACACAAAGTAAAAAATCTCCCTGTATAACCTCATCATTATCTATTAATATTTCCAAATTAGAATACATTTTATGTAATAAAGAATAAAATGTAGCAAGAGTATAAATACCTTGTCCACTCAGAAGAGGAAAATGCTTAAATTTATTCATATTTTCTGCAACCTTTGCATCAAATCCTATGTTACATAAGTTAACAGAATACTTATCATTGACTTTTAATAAATCAATTTCTTCTTCATTAGATTCTATTTGTCTTTGAATATCAAAAAAACTATGGCTTGAACTAAAGTTATTTATAAAATCATTTCCTGTTCCATAAGGTATTACAGAAGCACTAGCATTTTTATATCCAATTAACCCATTAATAACTTCGTTAAGTGTACCATCTCCACCACATGCATAAAATCTTAAATTTCCACTTTCAGTTTTACATATATTTTCTGTAAAATTTGTAGCATCATTTTTACCTTTGGTAATATAAATTTGATATACGTCACTTTTATTCTCAAAAGCTTTTTGAATTTCATAACTTAATTTTTCTGAAGCATCAATCTTTCCAGCTTCAGGATTAATTATAAAAAAGTGTTTAGTATCAGTCATAAATTTCCTCATTCTCTTTCCTATAAGTATTGTTTAAAAATAGTATACTATAATAAGAAAGATTTATCATTATTTTAATTCTATTCCAGTTAAAAATAATAGCTATACCTACTATAGTTGTAGATATAGCTTCTTGTAAATATCTTTACAAGTAATTATTTAATTTTGCATTTGATAACATTAGTTTTATTCTATTTTCTTGATTTATCTTTGATTGAGACGCATCATAATCTATTACAACTATATTAGCCTCTGGATTCTTGTCAACAATTTTTCTGATAGCTCCTCTTCCAACAATATGATTAGGTAAGCATCCAAAAGGTTGAGCACAAATAATATTATTTGCACCTGAGTGTATAAGTTCAAGCATATTTGCAACTAATAACCAACCCTCTCCCATTTTAACTCCATATCCAATATAACCATCTGCCATCTTTCTAACTTCATCAAAATCAGTTGGTCCATCAAATCTAGAGTTTTCTTGTATAACTTTATTTACTTTTCTTTGAAGTTTCAAAATAATCTTATAACCTAAAGAAGCAAATTTAGATTTTATATAGCCCATCTTATATAATTTATAGTCCATAATAGAATCTATTATACAATAGTTAACAAAATCCATAAGACCTGATTGTACAACTTCAGCATCTTCTTTAACTAAGAACTCTTCAAGATGGTTGTTCCCCATTCTTGAATACTTCATATATATTTCTCCAACTATACCAACTTTTATTTTACTATCGTTCGTTACTTGTATTTTATCAAAGGCTTTAACAATTTCTTTAGATATTTTTGATAATTTTAAATAACTAAGATTTGAAAATTTATTTTTTAAATTATTCACAATCTTCTCTAGAACAATATCAGATTCACCTTTATCAATTTCATAAGGCTTAACCTTATTGTATAAGTACATTATTAAATCACCATATATTACAGCGTAAAAAAGCTTAATTATAACAATGGGACCAAGATTTAATCCAGGATGCTTTTCTATTCCTGACACACTCAATCCTATAGCAGGAACTTCTGAAAACCCACTATTTTGAAGCGCTTTTCTTATTAAATGAATATAATTAGAAGCTCTACATCCTCCACCAGTTTGAGTCATAATCAGGGCTGTTTTATTAACATCATATTTACCACTTTTTAATGCAGATATAAATTGTCCGATTACTATCATAGCTGGATAACATATATCATTATTAGAATATTTTAATCCT
This sequence comes from Clostridium lamae, assembly GCF_033043255.1. Classification (NCBI taxonomy): domain Bacteria; kingdom Bacillati; phylum Bacillota; class Clostridia; order Eubacteriales; family Clostridiaceae; genus Clostridium; species Clostridium lamae. The sequence goes on from NZ_JASCQJ010000026.1 coordinate 31,132, forward strand.
TCTTCTATTATAGAAGATACATCATCCTCTAAAAATTCTATATTAAATCCATAATCATTTAATATCTTATCCATTATTTTAAAGTGAATTGGTAACATATTAGGAGCCAATATCTTATAACTATTCTTCATTTCCTTTGTAAAAACTTTATAACTCTTACTCATATACTTTCCACCTACTCTTAACCGCCTCTACCATACTTCTTATTCTAATTTTTGCTGCTCCTAAATTATTTGTCTCATCAATTTTTAATTGAGTATATATTTTCCCATTGTCCTCTAATATGCTCTTTATTTCATCAGATGTAATAGCATCAGTGCCGCATCCGAAAGATACTAATTGAACTAACTGCATGTCCTTATTTTTTACAACAAATTTAGCTGCATTAAATAATCTTGCTTGATAAGTCCATTGATTTAATACATTTACAGTTACATTATCATAATCAAAAGGTATAGAATCCTCTGTTAAAATTACCAAGTTTAATGAATTCATCATTTTGTCTAATCCATGATTAATTTCTTTATCAATATGATAAGGTCTTCCAGATAAAATAACAATTAATAAATCATTTTTTCTACCATATTCAATTGCTTCTTTACCTTTTATTAAAATACCGTTTTTAAAATCTTTATATTCTTTAAGCCCAATTTCATATGCCTTACTTATATCTTTCTTTGATATCCACGGATAATAACTCTTTAAGCTTTCATATAGATTTTCTGTAGTACTTTTTTTAGAATTTAAATCTAAATATGGATATATGAAATTGCATTTATATACATCAGGCATATTATTTTTAATTACCTCAGGATAATATGCAACTAAAGGACAATTATAGTAATTATCTGAAATTCCTTCATCATAATTAAAAGTCATGCACGGATAAAAAATATTCTCATTATTTTTTTCAATAAGACTCTGAATATGTCCATGTACTAGTTTTGCAGGATAACACGCAGTATCAGAAGGTATTGTGTGTTGTCCTTTTAAATATAGCTTTTTAGAAGAGGCATCTGATAAAACAACCTTTATTCCTAAATAATTAAAGAACTTCACAAAGAACGGCAAATTTTCATACATATTTAAAACCATAGGAATAGCGATACTCCCTTTATCACCAAAATTATTAGCATACTCTAATAGCTTCAAATTTTTATATTCATATAAATTAGGAATATTATTATCATCATATTTTCCAGTTGGTTTTGAACATCTATTTCCTGATATATATTTTCTGCCTCCATTAAATGTATTAATGGTTAAGTTGCATTTATTAGTACAAAGTCCACATTTAATTCCATTAGAACTATGAGTGAAATTCTCAAGAGCTTTGGGACTGATTATTTTACATTCTTCTGTTTTTTCCTTTTTTGAATATATTGCTGCACCATATGCACCCATTAGCCCTGATATATTTGATCTTATAACATTTTGATTTAATTCTATTTCTAAACTTCTTAAAATAGCATCATTACATAATGTTCCACCTTGAACAATTACATTTTTTCCAATATTTTTTGTTCTAATAACTTTGTATAAAGCGTTTTTTACAACACTGATTGATAAACCAGCTGAAACATCTTCAATAGTTGCACCATCTCTTTGAGCTTGTTTTACTGAAGAATTCATAAAAACTGTGCATCTTGATCCTAAATCAGCAGGGTCTTTTGCAAATAGTCCTAATTTCGAGAAACTTTCAACATCGTATCCCATAGCCTTAGCAAAAGTTTCTATAAAAGATCCACATCCAGAAGAACAAGCTTCGTTTAATATTATACTTTTTATTGCATTATTTTCTATTTCGAAGCATTTAATATCTTGTCCACCAATATCTAAAATAAAGTCTACATTAAGGTTAAACTTGCTTGCTGCAATATAATGAGCCAATGTTTCTACTATACCATAATCAATACTAAAAGCTTTTTTTATTAATTCCTCACCATAACCAGTAACAGCGCTACCTTTGATTTTAATTGTATCTCTAAAATTATCATATATATATTTTAATTGTCTTTTAATTACCTTTACTGGATTGCCTTCATTATGAGAATAAAATTGATATATTATATTACTATTATCATCAATTAAAACAAATTTTGTTGTTGTACTTCCTGCATCTATGCCTAAATAAGCATCTCCTCTATATTCATTTATATTTTTAATTAAAACCTTAGCTTTATTATGCCTATTTAAAAATCTCCTATATTCATCTTTGCTTGAAAATAATGGTTTAGTACTTTTATTTATACTAATAATATGTTTGCCATTATCTAACTTAGATTTCAACTCTTCATATGTATAAGAATTTTCTTCATTTCCAGCAAATAAAGCAGCTCCCTTTGCAACAAACACATCAGCATCCTCTGGAACTATTGCTTCATCTTCATTTAACTTTAATTTTTTTATAAACATATTTCTAAGACCTTTATAAAAATATAATGGTCCACCTAAAAATAATATATTTCCCTTTATCTCTCTACCTTGAGCAAGTCCTCCAATAGTTTGATTTACTACAGCATCATAAATACTTACTGCAATATCTGCTTTACTTGCACCTTGATTCAACAATGGTTGAATATCTGATTTAGCAAATACTCCACATCTAGATGCAATTGGATAAATATTTTTATAATCAAAACTAATTTTATCTAAATCCTCAACGGTAATACCCATTAAACTTGCCATTTGATCTATGAAAGCGCCAGTACCACCAGCACAACTAGAATTCATTCTCTCTTCTAGTCCATTAGTAAGATATATGATTTTAGCATCTTCTCCACCTAGTTCTATTACAACGTCTATATTACTAAATAGTTGTTTTACACATATAGTTGTTGCAAAAACCTCTTGAACAAAGGAAACTTCAGAGTCAATTGCTAATCCATATCCAGATGAACCAGTAATTGAAACCTTAATTTTATCATCCAATACACTATCTTTAATCATATTAAGTTCCCTTAATACTGTTTCTCTTACTTTTGTTAGATGCCTAGTATAACTTGTATAAATTATTTTATCATTTTCATCTATCAATACTAACTTTACTGTAGTAGAACCTGCATCTATCCCCAATCTATATACCACTTTTATACCTCCACACACATTTAAATTATGTATATCCTATAAAATTAAATTTTATAGGATATACATTATATAGCTTTACAGCTATCTCTTATAATTAATTTAACTGGTAACACTATTTTTTTACTTAAATCTCTTTCCTCTCTTATCCTTTCCATTAAAGTATCTAAAGCTGTTTCCCCCATATAGTCTGTAAATACCTTAACCGTAGTAAGAGAAGGAGATAAATATTGAGCAGTAGCTATATCATCAAATCCAACTACACTTATATCATTAGGTATATTGTACCCTTCTTCTTGAATAGCCTTATACGCTCCGATAGCCATAGGATCACTAGCAATAAAAAATGCAGAAGGTATTTTTTCTAATTTCAATGCTTGCTTCATTAATGCATAACCATCATCTGGTGTGAAATTTCCTTTAAAAATCCATTCTGATTTATAATTATTAATATTGATCATAAAGTTTTTATAAGTAGCTTCTCTATAATTTATTAATTCAATTCCATTGTTATAACTATTATGTGGAATAACCTTAGCCCCAATATAACCTATATCCCTATGTCCCAAGTTATATAGATAATCAAGTGCTTTTTTAGCACCATATTTTAAATCAACGACTATGGAATCAAATTCCCATTCTTCTGGTGAAGAATCAATAAAGATAATATTAGGTGATAATTGCTTTAATCTTATTATTTCATCCTTTTCAAAAATACCAATGGCAATTATTCCATCTAATCCTTTATAATTATATGTATCATCTTTTAATATTTTACTAAAATATAAAGATTTGAAACCTATATTATCTTCAATACATTTTTTTTCTATTGCCATTCTAATTGATAGAAAATATGGATCATTCAATTCTTTAGTTTCATTAAATGAGCATACAATTCCAATAGTATAATTCTTAAGCTTATTTTTTCTTTCTTTTATAGTTACATAATTCATTTCTTCAGCAATTCCTAAAACTTTCTTTCTTGTCTCCTCAGAAACATTAAGAGTCTTATCAAAATTTAATATTCGAGATACAGTTGCAATAGAAACCCCTGCAGCATTTGCAATCTCTTTAATGGTTGCCATAGTAATCACCTCCATTATAATAGTATATATTTAAATATAATTAAGATGAGGCATATGAAATGCCTCATCTCTAGTATTAATTAATTGATATTTTTAAATTTTCTACATATCTATTAATTGCTTCTTTCCCTTCAGCATCCCATTTAAATACACCACAATGCTCTAGTACCTTAGTAAATACATTAGCAACCTCATTTTTAACTATAGAGTCAACATTATCAATTGTTATATTTTTATTATTATTTTTTATTGTCTCATACCAATCATAATGAATTTTCATATTATCATAATTATATATATCATCTTTCATAGTAGTTAAAGATGTTTTTATTATTTGAAGTTCATCTTTTAATCTAGATGGAAGAACTGCAAGTCCTAACACTTCTATTAATCCAATATTCTCTTTCTTAATGTTATGGAGTTCACTATGTGGATGAAAAATTCCATCTGGATATTCTTCACTTGTTTTATTGTTTCTTAAAACTAAATCAAGAATATAATTATCATTTTCTTTCCTAGCTATTGGAGTTATAGTATTATGAGGAGTATCATCAGTGAATGAATAAATTCCAACTTTATAATCATTATATTTTCTCCAATGATTATATATTTTGTAAGCTAATTCACTTATTTCCAATCTATTATTACCTTTTAATCTTAGTACAGCTAAAGGCCACTTTACAATAGATAATTGAATATTATCATAATTTTTTAATTGGAACTCAGTATAATTTTCTGCTTTATTCATAGCGAATTCGTAATTACCACCTTGATAGTGATCATGTGTTAATATTGAGCCTCCAACAATAGGTAAATCCGCATTTGAACCTACAAAATAATGTGGAAATTTCTCAACAAATTCTAACAATCTATCAAAAGTACTATTTGTAATCTTCATTGGAACATGATTTTCAGAAAAAACAATACAATGTTCATTATAATATGCATACGGTGAATATTGTAAATACCATTTTTCATCCTTCAAAGTTAAAGGAATAATCCTTAGATTTTGTCTTGCTGGATGATTTATACGCCCTCTATATCCTTCATTTTCTTTACATAAAAGACATTTAGGATACTTAGCAGCAGGCATATTTTTAGCAGCTGCTATAGCTTTAGGATCTTTCTCTGGTTTTGATAAATTAATAGTTATATCTAACTCACCATACTCTGTTTTACTTTTCCAAACCATATTTTGTGCAATTCTATCTGTTCTAACATAGTCACAAGCAGTACTAATATTATAAAAATAAGATGTAGCCTCTTCCTTTGAATCTTTATACTTTTCATTAAAAGTTCTTATTACCTCTGAAGGTCTTGGCATTAATACTGCCATAATTTTAGTATCTAATAAATCTCTATAAATTGGAGTATTAGATTCTAAAACTCCATTTTCAAAAGCAAAATTTAATATACTATCTAGAATAAGTGTAGGAGTGTTTAAATCCTCTTCTTCTAATTCTACATTCTCGTATTCATCTAGATTCAAAATACTTAACAATGAATTTCTCACAAAAATAACATCATCTTCAGTAAATAAATTATGCTTTATACCATAATTAATTAATCTTTTGATTTCTCTATAAATTCTCATGTTACACCTACTTGTTGAATCCCATAGGATTGTTTTTATGCCATTTCCATGCAGAATTTATTATATCTTCAACGTTATCAAATTTAGGTTCCCATTTTAATGTCTTTCTTGCTTTTTCAGAAGAGGCAATAAGTCTAGCAGGATCACCAGCTCTTCTTTCACATATTTTAGCTGGTATTTCATGTCCAGTTACCTTTCTAGCAGCTTCTATCATTTCTTTTACTGAGAATCCATTTCCATTACCTAAATTGAATATATCACTTTCATTCCCATTTCTTAAATAATCTATTGCTAAGATGTGTGCATCTGCTAAATCAATAACATGAATATAATCTCTAATACAAGTACCATCTTCAGTATCATAATCCTCTCCAAAAATTGATATAAATTCTCTCTTTCCTAGGGGAACTTGTAATATTAATGGTATTAAATGTGTTTCAGGACTATGATCTTCTCCTATACTTCCACTTACATGAGCACCAGCTACGTTGAAATATCTTAATGATACATATTTAACTCCATGTGCTATATCAGCCCATTTCATCATTTTTTCCATAGCTAATTTAGTTTCACCATATGCGTTAGTTGGTTCTGTCTTATCTGTTTCAACTATAGGCATTCTAGTAGCTTCTCCATAAGTTGCTGCTGTTGATGAAAATACTATTTTCTTAACATCATTTGCTACCATAACTTTTAATAAAACCTCTGTTCCATGTACATTATTGTTATAGTATTTTAATGGGTTAGTCATACTTTCACCTACTAAAGAGTTAGCAGCAAAATGAATTACTTCTGTAATATTATTTTCTTTAAATACTTTATCTAATTCTTCTTCATTTCTTATATCAACATTATAAAATTTAGCCTTAGAATTTACAGCTTCTTTATGTCCTGTTTCTAAATTATCTACAACGACTACTTCTTCTCCTCTTCCAATTAATTGATATACTGCATGACTACCAATGTAACCTGCTCCACCACAAACTAAAATCATATTAATACCTCCTAAATTTCCCTAGTTCCATTTCCAACTTCAGCAATGTAAAAACTAGCTTCATATCCTATTTTATTTTTGTATCCTTGTCCAATAGTTTTTATAAAATCCTCAACACTATCTTTTTTTACTAATGCTACTGTACAACCACCAAAACCAGCACCTGTCATCCTAGCGCCTAAAACTCCACTATGGTTCCAAGCTAGCTCAACTAATGTATCAAGTTCTATACCTGTTACTTCATAGTCATCTCTTAAAGATATATGAGATTCATTCATAAGCTTACCAAAAGTAATTAAGTCATTTGATTCTAAAGCATCTTTCGCCATTAATGTTCTTTGATTTTCATATACCGCATGCTTTGCTCTTTTCAATCTAATTTCATCTTTAATTAACTCTTTATTTTTTTCAAATTCATCAATTGTAAGATCACCTAATGAACTAATATTAAGTTTTACTTTTAATTCTTCTAAAGCTTTTTCACATTCACTTCTACGCTCATTATATTTAGAATCTGCCAATCCTCTTCTTTTATTGGTATTAGCAATAACTAACACTTCATTTTTTAGCTCTATAGGACAATAATTATATTTTAAAGTATTACAGTCTAATAGTATAGCATTATTTTCCTTTCCCATACCTATAGCAAATTGGTCCATTATTCCACAATTAACACCTACAAATTTATTTTCAGCTTCTTGAGAAAATTTAACCAAATCAACTCTATTTATTTCAAAATTAAATAAGCTATCTATCATAACTGCTATCAAAAGTTCTAATGATGCAGATGAAGATAATCCAGCTCCATTTGGAATATTACCGTAAATAACTACATCAAAGCCTTTATTAATATTATATCCATGTTTTTTCATTACATCAATTACACCCTTAGCATAATTAACCCAATCATGTGCTTTTTCAAATTTAATATTGTTTAAAGAAAATTCTATCACACCAACTTCTTCAAAGTTACTAGAAAACATTCTTACTGTTTCATCTTCCCTAAGCCTTATAACACCATAAGTTCCAAAACTCAATGCACAAGGAAATACATTACCACCATTATAGTCAGTATGCTCTCCAATTAAATTAACTCTTCCAGGTGAAAAAAAGTATCTCTCTTTACCATTTTCACCAAAAATATTCTTAAAGGTATTTTTAATTTCCTCTCTCATAATATCTCTCCTATATATATTTATAAATATTTACCATTTAAGTCTAGCATATAAAGAAAACATTATCAATAAAGTTTTACTAATAATTTTACCAATAATTTTACTAAGTTTTACTAAGCAGAAAAAGATGGTTAAGCTTTAACACTTAACCACCTTTTGTATTTCCAATTAAATTTATGATATTTCTGAATTCTCAAATTGACTATTATACAATGATGCATAAAAACCATTCTTATTTAACAATTCTGTGTGAGTACCTTGCTCAACTATGTCTCCTTCATTCATTACTAAAATTAAATCAGCATCTCTTATAGTTGATAATCTATGAGCAATTATAAAACTAGTTCTATCTTTCATCAAATTATCCATAGCTTTTTGAATAAGAACTTCTGTCCTTGTATCAACAGAACTTGTTGCTTCATCTAAGATTAATATTTTAGGATCTGCTAGAATCGCACGTGCTATAGTAAGCAATTGCTTTTGTCCTTGTGATACATTGCTTGCATCTTCATTTAATTCAGTTTTATATCCATCAGGTAGTGTTTTAACAAAATGATCAACATGAGCCGCTTTTGCAGCTTCTATCACTTCTTCATCACTTGCTTTTAAATTACCATATCTAATATTTTCTATAACACTTCCATTAAATAGCCATGTGTCTTGAAGTACCATTCCAAATATTCTTCTTATATCATTTCTCTTAAAATCATTAATATTATAGTTATCTAACAATATTTCGCCGCTATTTAACTCATAGAATCTCATTAATAGTTTAACTATTGTTGTTTTTCCTGCTCCAGTTGGTCCAACTATAGCTATTCTTTGTCCTGGCTCTACTTTGCTTGAAAAATCATTGATTATTATTTTATCTTCATTATATCCAAAATGAACGTCTTTAAATGTAACTTGCCCTTTTATTTCTTCAATATCGATTGGGTTAACTCCATCATCAATTATTTCTTCTTCTTCTAGGAATTCAAAAACTCTTTCAGCAGCTGCTGCAGTTGATTGCAATACATTCGCAATTTGAGCAGCTTGTGCTATTGGCTGATTGAAAGATCGAATATATTGAATAAAGGATTGAATATCACCAACTTCTATATAATTTCTAACAGTTAAATATCCACCTAAAATTGTGATTGCGACATATCCTATATTACCTACAAAGGTCATTATTGGCATCATCATGCCAGATAAAAATTGAGATTTCCAAGCTGAATTATATAGAGTTTTATTTAAATCATTGAATTCTTCAACAGCTTTCTCTTCACCATTAAAAGCCTTCATTATATTATGTCCACTATATATTTCTTCAACATGCCCATTAACATGACCAAGAAATTCTTGTTGTTTTTTAAAGTATTTTTGAGATTTCTTAACAACAAATGATATAAATAATCCTGATAATGGAACTATCAATAGCGCAGCAATTGTCATTGAAACACTTATTGAAAGCATCATAATTACTACACCGATTAAAGTTGTAATAGATGTAAATACTTGTGATAAACTTTGATTTAAAGTATTACTCACAGTATCTACGTCATTCGTTACTCTTGATAAAACTTCTCCATGAGTCATTTTATCAAAATACTTCAATGGCATTTTATTTATTTTTAATGAAATTTCTTTTCTTAAGTTATATGAAACTTTTTGAGCTATACCTGACATTATATATCCTTGAATAAAAGCAAAGATTGCACTAACTACATATAAAACTACTAAGATGGCAATTATATTTCCTATATAAGTAAAATCTATACCCGCACCTGCTTCACCTGAAATTTTACTTACTAACCCTTCAAATAATTTTGTAGTTGCTCTTCCTAATATTTTAGGTCCAACAATAGAAAAAGCTGCACTGCCAATAGCAAATATTAAAACTATTATTATTGATATTCTGTATGGTTTTAAATAATCCATTAATTTTTTTAATGTCCCTTTAAAATCTTTGGCTTTTCCACCAGCAAGATTCATTCCTCCCATTGGACCACCAAAGCCACCAGGTCTTCTACCTTTTACATCATTACTCATGACATTAGTTCCTCCTTTGAAAGTTGTGATAAAGCTATTTGCTTATATACTTCACAGTTTTCGAAAAGTTCTTTATGAGTTCCTATCCCTGCAATTTTTCCCTCATCTAAAACTATAATTTGATTTGCATCTTTTATTGTATTTATTCTTTGAGCTACAATTATCATTGTTGCATCTTTAATATTATCCTTTATCGCTTTTCTTAATGCAGAATCAGTTTTAAAATCTAAAGCTGAAAAGCTATCATCAAATATATATATTTCAGGTTTTTTTACTAAAGCTCTAGCAATTGATAATCTTTGTTTTTGCCCTCCAGATACATTAGTACCTCCTTGAGATATCTCACTTTCATATTTATTGGGTTTAGCTTCTATAAATTCTGCAGCTTGTGCTATATCAGCTGCCTTCTTTAAATCTTCTTTTTTTGCATTAGCTGAACCATATTTTAGATTACTTTCGATAGTCCCTGAGAATAGTACTCCTTTTTGAGGAATATAACCAATTCTTTCTCTTAGATCTTTTTGATTAACATCTCTAATATCTACACCATCAATTTCTATCTTACCTTCTGTAACATCATAGAATCTAGGCATAAGATTAATTAAAGTAGATTTTCCACTACCTGTGCTTCCAATTATTGCTGTTGTTTGCCCAGGTTTAGCTATAAAACTTATATCTCTAATAACATAGTCTTCAGCACCAGGGTATTTAAAACTAACATTTTTATATTCTACATACCCTTTCTTTGAACTTTCAAACTCTTTAGTTTCTTTTTTGTCTTTAATAGATAAATCAGTATATATAACTTCACTAATACGTTGAGCCGATACAGATGCACGTGGAAGCATGATTGATATCATAGAAATCATTAAGAATGACATAATTATCTGCATAGCATATTGTATAAACGCCATCATATCTCCTACTTGCATCTTCCCTAAATCAACTTGATGTGAACCAACCCAAACTATAAGTAGTGTTAATCCATTCATAATTAACATCATAATTGGCATCATTGAAGACATTAGTCTGTTAACAAATAAATTTGTTTTAGTTAAATCAAGATTTGCTTTATCAAATCTCTTCTCTTCATACTCTTGTGTACTAAAAGCTCGTATAACTAACATACCTGTTAAACTTTCTCTTGTTACTAAATTTAACTTATCAATTAATTTTTGTACTAACTTAAATTTAGGCATTGCAAAAGAAAATAATATACTTACTAGTAATACTATTAATATTACTCCTATAGCAATAGTCCATGTCATATTAGTATCTGTTCTTAATACTTTTAACACTCCACCTACTCCTAAAATTGGAGCATAAAATATTATTCTAAATAACATCACCATTAAACTTTGAATTTGCTGTATATCATTTGTACTTCTAGTAATTAAAGAAGCAGTAGAAAATTTATCGAATTCAGTATTTGAAAAGTTTGTTACTTTTTTAAATACATCTCTTCTTAAATTTTTTCCAATACCAGCTGCAATTCTAGCTGATAATAATCCAACGATAACAGTAGCAATCATACTAATTAATGCTATGCCAAGCATTTTAAGTCCAGCTATTGATATATACCTAGTTTGTAAACTATCTATATCAATACCTATTGCTTTATATTCTGCTTTAACATATGATACAGCTGATTGTTTAATCATACTTTCAGGCATTTCATCAAACTTTTCATTTATACCTTTTATTAAATCATTAAGTTGTTCCTTTGGTAAGTTCTTAAGAATTGTGAAAATATCTACATTTTCTGGCAAATTATTAATAGCATTTTCACCATTTCCGTTGCTAAAATCGAAATCATCTAAATTATCAGAATTTATTCCATAAACTATTAGTTCTGGTTTAGCTAAAATACTATTTAACTCATTTATTATGGTTTTATCTTTTGTATTAAGCTCATATAAATCCTCTTTCTCTAATAAAGGATATTTAGTTAGATAATCTTTATACTCATCCTCTGTTAAATTATCTTTACTAATTAATTTGTAGTTATCCTCTACTTTATTGATGTCATTATCATCAATAAAAAGTGATAGCTTTTCTTTTTCACTTTTTCTTATTATTTTTGGAACCGAATTTTCAACTCCACCTTGTTGAATACCTACATTAACTATATTGGACATATAATCTGGAAGTGATAGCTCACTAACAGCTTGAATAAATAGTAATGCTATTATAACAATGATAGAACCTATAAATGGTTTCAAATACTTTGATAGCTTCATCATTTTATTTTATCTCCTTTCAAAATATGTATTAACTATATTATAAATATACGCTACTATAAATATACGTGCATATAATATACTAATTATATTTTCATAACTATTATATGTCAATAACAATTATACTTGTATAACTTTTTTTTTTAGTTTATAATAAAATAAAAAATATAGGAGGATTTTATGAATAATAATGAAATGATGACTATAACAGATAATTTATTAGATTTATTCATGAATATACATAATAAACTTTTAAATCCAAACCAAATGATTAAAGGAAGTAATATGCCTCTATCTCATATGAAAGTAATTTTTTATTTAGCAAAGAAAAAAACAATGTCCGTCTCAGATGTAGCTAAATGTTTAGATATATCAAAACCCAATATGACTCCTATTATAGATAAATTAATCAATGAAGGTTTTGTGCTTAGATATACAGATCCAAAAGATAGGCGTAAATATAATATTGAACTTACAGAGAAAGGCTATATATTTATTAATGAAAAGAAATTAGAGATGAAATCCAATTTAACTAATAGACTTTCTTTTCTTGAAGAAAATGATTTAATGAGATTAGACTCCATAATAAATAATATGAATGAAATAATTTCAAAACTGGAATAAAAAAGATAAAAAATATGATGCTAGCCGTTCCATAAAAGGATCCAAGTCACGCTAGCATCATATTTTTCTATCTTTTATGTAGAGGGAATAATCCCTCTATGTTATGAATTATACAAAAGTTACTTTGTAATAAAATTATTTTATTTAGTATTTATTATTTATTATTTATTATTTGTTCTATTTTTATATTAAGTATATTATTCGATTGATTTAACATCATAGCCTTCATCTTCAATAGCATTAATTAATATACTGTTATCAACTTCTGTTTCTACTATGGCCTTCTTTTCTTCTAAACTTACTTCTAAAACATTGACTCCATTTATATCTGTTAATGCTTCCTTTACATGTGATACACAATGATTACAGCTCATACCTTCAATATTTATTGTTTTTTTCATCATAACCTCTCCTTTATCTTGTTATTACTTTGTCTAGTATTTTCATTATTTCATTGATTTTTTCATCGCCATTTCCATTTATAAACGCATCTTTCACACAATGTGACAAATGATTTTCTAAAATTATTAAATTAGCTTTTTTTAACAAAGATTGTGATGCAAATATTTGATTAGATACATCTATGCAATATCTATCTTCTTCAATCATTTTTATTATTCCATCAATTTGTCCCCTAGCAGTTTTCAAAGACTGCAAAGCTTTTTTTCTTTCATTATTCATATTACACCTCCCCACCCCATCGGGGTGTACATAATTAAATTATAGTGTTAATAAAAATTTTGTCAATAGCACTTCTAATAAATACTATTTCTATCTATATGAATAATAATCAACATTTCATTAAAAATTTATACATAATAATTTAATAAGAAGTAAAACTAAAAATATGGTGATATTTTGATATTTTTGTTGACTTTTATGATTTTTTTGAAAATTTTCTATTTTCATAATTGAATTTAATGATATAATAATAGCGCATCAAAGATGTGGGAGGGTGAGGGATAAAGAAAAGAGGTTTTACAGAAAGGATGGACAAATTATTCAAACTAAAAGAACATAAGACAAATTTTAAAACCGAGCTAATAGCAGGTTTGACTTCTTTTTTTGCTGCAGTATATATTATTATAGTTAATGCAAGTATTCTAAGTGATGGAGGGATATCACAAGAACCATTAATTATTGCAACTGTTTTTGCATCTTTTATAGGATGTTTACTGGTTGCGATAATAAGTAATACTCCTTTAGTAGTTATGCCTGGAATGGGAATTAATGCATTATTTACTTATACTATAATATTAGGTATGGGATTAACTTTTAATCAAGCATTAGCAAGTGTTGTTATTGCTGGAATACTATTTCTATTGGTAGCAATTACACCTTTATCTAAGATTTTAGATAAATCAATTCCAAGTTCAATAAAAGAATCTATTACTATAGGTATAGGACTTTTTATAACATTTTTAGGACTTCAAAAAAGTGGACTTATTATATCTGACCCCACAACATTTGTTAAAATTGGAGATCTTTCAAATCCAAGAATATTATTCTTTATATTTATTTTCATATTAACATTAATATTATTTGCTAAGAATATTCCCGGAAGCTTTTTAATTAGTATAATTACTGGTACTATAATAGCAATTGTACTTAAATTTGTTGATACAAGTAATTTATCCTTTTCACTACCTAATTTTTCAGAATATAAAGATATATTCTTTAATATTGATTTAAGTGAAATAATGAACATAAAGTTTTGGATTTCAACATTTTCTTTAACTTTAGTTATAGTTTTTGAGAATATAGGTTTATTACATGGTCAAATTAATGGACTTTTAAAGGCTCCTGAAAAACAAAATAAAGCATTAAATTCTATAGCTTTATCTACAATAGCATGTGGTTTTCTTGGAACTAGTCCTTCAGTATCAACAGTTGAAGGAACTGCCGGTATTGCTGCTGGTGGAAAAACTGGACTTACTTCATTAATATCAGGTATATTATTACTTATAACTTTAATACTTATACCTTTCGTTAATGTAATTCCTAATGAAGTTATAGCACCTATACTAATAATATTAGGAAGCTTAATGATTAAAGGAATAGTACATATTGATTTTAATGATATTTCTGAAGCTATTCCTAGCTTTTTAATAATAGTATTAATTCCTTTAACATTTAGTATAATTGATGGAATTGCATTTGGATTTATATCTTATGTAATAATGAAAATTGCTACTAAAAAATATAAAGATATTTCTATAGTAATGTATTTAATAGCATTTACTTTTATTATTTATCTATTACTTAGTACAATATAGACTTTAATATATAAATATAAAATTTAAAGCTCCTTAATGACTTGACAAGCCAAGTACATTAAGGAGTTTATTTTTAATTCAAAATTATTAACTATTTATTTTGGTCATTTTTTATAAAGTTTAGAAAATTTTCAATTATTAATGCTGTCATACCCCATATTACATATTTATTATAATTATAAAAAAGTGATTTATATACGCCTTCTTTAAATTTATATTTTTCGCCACCATTAATCAAATGATAAGGGAAACTTTTATTTCTTTCAACATTAATTTTACTTATATTTTGCAATGGATCATTTTTTATTAGCTTATCAATTGGTGCTAAAAAAATATGATCAACTTCATCCTTATTAATATCAATATTATTAAAATTCTTTATATAACCTAAAAATGGGTGAACAATCTGTCCATAATGAGTTACTAATATATCTAAAGGAGTTATTATCTCAAAATCTTCTTTATCTAATCCTAGTTCTTCACAAATTTCCCTTTCAACAGTTTCCAGGGGATTTTCATTATTTTCTATTCTTCCACCTGGTAATGATATATCACCTGGTTGAGTTCTCATATGAAGTGCCCTTACTTGAAAGAGTATTTTCGTTTCATTTTCTATATCTACTAATAATATTGCTACAGCTGCCCTTTTCATATTATTCCAGCCATTAATATAAGGAATATAATCGTTATATTTTTTAATTATCTCATTCAACATATTCTCTCTTCCTTTTATTTATAATAAAGCCTCCTTAGGAAATAACTTCTATGGAGGCATAAACATTCTATTCTGATATAATCTTATTTATAATTTCTACTCTTTCGTCACCTAAATAAGGATATAATTTTAAAGAAAAATTTCCTTCTTTATAAATTCTTTCTTCGTTAGCGGAAACTATTTTTTTCACTTTAGCACTTAGTTCATCATAACTTATTAGGAATTCTAAGTAATTATCTACTAGATCCTTTAAACAAGTTGCTAATTCCTTTGGATTTCTATATACTGTTCTCATATTTATCTCCTTGTATTTTTTATTCTAATTACAAAATAATTATAATGTTTATTATAATTTTTTTCTAGTATATTTTGAACTCCTTTAAAACATAAATTTATAAAATTTACCCTCTAAAAGATAATTTTTAATTTATTCTCATAATTTTAATACCATTTTCCTTAAGCCAATCTTCAGCTTTTTTATAATCTTTATTATAATTTTCAACTAATTTCCAAAAATCACTTGAGTGGTTCATATGCTTCAAATGAGAAAGTTCATGTACTATTATATAATCTATAACATAAGGAGGAGCTAATATAAGTCGCCAATTTAGGCGAATTTCTTTTTTAGTATTACAACTCCCCCATCTAGTTTTTTGATTTCTAATTAAAATTTTAGATGGATGTAAAGAGTATTTATATGCTAATTCATTTGTTCTTTTTATTATTATTGCATTGGCTTGCTCTTTGTACCAATTTGATAATGTTAATTTTACATTATCAGAATCAGTATTTTTTGTTTTTATAGTTATAATTTCATCATCTATATCAATTTTTTCATAATTAGAATCCACTATTTTAAGTAAAAGCTCTTTTCCTAAAAATATTATCTTATTTGAAGTATTATAATGTTCATTCATTATTTTATTATAATTACTTATTATCCATTTCTGTTTTTTTACTAGT